>NZ_QQWV01000018.1:0-77669 GCF_003951715.1 Sphingomonas sp. ABOLH
AGCAACCCTTGCCGTACCCGCCGCCGCCCCCTATTTCACCCCCCACAGCATCGACCGGCCGTGCCAGCCACGGGTCCGGTCGTTCGTGCTTTCCTTTTTTGCGTTTAGCGCCTATGGGAACCCGCCCGGTTGCCGGTGCGCCATAATTTCACGAGGTATCTGTTTGGCGAAGGAAGAACTTCTCGAAATGCGCGGCCAGGTGGTCGAACTGCTGCCCAACGCGATGTTCCGCGTCCGGCTCGAGAACGATCACGAGATCCTGGGGCACACCGCCGGCAAGATGCGCAAGAACCGCATCCGCGTGCTGGTCGGCGACGAAGTCCTCGTCGAACTGACCCCCTATGACCTGACCAAGGGTCGCATCACCTACCGCTTCAAGTAAGCGGCCCCCGCGTGTCCGGACCGACGGCCATGCGCCTGATTCTCGCCTCGACCTCGCCCCGCCGCCGCGACCTGCTGGCGCGGATCGGTGCGGTGCCCGATCGGGTCGAGGCACCCGATATCGACGAAAATCCGCTGAAGGGCGAACTCCCGCGCCCCTACGCCCTGCGCCTTGCCGAGGCGAAGGCGCGCGCGATCGGGCCTCAGGACGGCGCGGTCGTGCTGGCCGGCGACACGACCATCGCGCTTGGGCGCCGCATCCTGCCGCCCGCCACCACCGAAGACGTCCAGCGCGAACTGCTCGGACTGTTGTCGGGCCGGCGTCACCACTGCCTGTCCGCCGTCTGCGTGCTGATGCCCGATGGCAAGGCGCGAATCCGCATTGCCGACACCATCGTCGCCTTCAAGCGGCTCGAGCCGCGTGAGATCGACGCCTACATCGCCTGCGGCGAGGGGCTGGGCAAGGCCGGCGGCTATGCGATCCAGGGCCGCGCGGAAGCGTTCGTCCGATTCTTGTCGGGCAGCCATTCAGGCGTGATCGGCCTGCCGCTGTTCGACACGCGCGCGCTGCTCGAAACCGCCGGCGTCCCGCTTGGCTGACTGGATCGTCGAGCGCGGCATCGGCGAAATCCGTGCCGCCCGCATCGTCGATGACGAGATCGTAGAAGCACGGATCGAACCGGACGACGCGCTGCTCGCCGGCACGATTCTCCCCGCCCGCCTCGTCCGCCGCATTACCGTGCGCAACGAAGGCATCGTCGCGTGGGACGGCGGCGAGGCGCTGCTCCACCCCCTGCCCCGTGCGGTTACCGAAGGGGCGACGCTGCTGGTCGAGATTACCCGGCCTGCCACCCCCGAACCCGGCAAGCCCAAGCGCGCCCGCGCCCGCCCCGCCCTGCCCGACGCCTTTCCGGGCGATGGCCCCTCGCTCGCTGCTCTGCCTGGTGCCCGCATCGTCGGCCCGTTCGACCGCGACCTGCTGGGCGAGGCGGGCTGGCCGTTGCTGATCGAGGAGGCGATGACCGGACAGGTCGGCTTTCCCGGCGGGGCGCTGAGCATATCGCTCACCCCCGCCATGACGCTGATCGACGTTGACGGCGACGTGGCCCCCGCCGACCTCGCGATTACCGGCGCGCGCGCGGCGGCGCGGGCCATCGCCCGGCTCGACCTTGCCGGATCGATCGGCATCGACCTGCCGACGGTCGGCGACAAGGCCGTGCGCCTCGCTGCCGCCGAGGCGATCGACGCCACCTTGCCGCAACCCTTCGAGCGGACCGCCGTCAACGGCTTCGGCTTTCTCCAGATCGTCCGCCGCCGCAGCCGCGCGTCGCTGCCCGAACTGTTCGCCCATGTCCCCGCCCATGCCCGCGCGCTGCTGCGTCAGGCGGAGCGCGACCGGGGCAGCGGCGAACGCACGCTCACCGCACATCCCTCCGTCATCGCCGCCATCGCCGCGCGGCCCGACTGGGTGCAGGCGGTCGAACGCACGCTCGGCGCCACGCTCGCCTTGCGGGGCGACGCCGGCCTCGCCATATCCGCCGGCCATGTCCAGGCCCGCTTCCCGTAACAACTGCCCGCTGTGTTCCGCACCGACGGACGCTGCCTATCGTCCCTTTTGCAGCCGCGGCTGTCGCGACCGCGACATGTTGAACTGGATGGGGGAGGGATATCGGATTCCCGGTCCGGCCGCCTCGTCCGACGAAAAAGGTGAAACCGGGCTGGACAGCGACGATTCGCACCGCTAACAGGCGCGCTCTCCCGGACATCCGGGCGTGCCCAGGTAGCTCAGTTGGTAGAGCATGCGACTGAAAATCGCAGTGTCGGCGGTTCGATCCCGTCCCTGGGCACCATCACTTCCCCATCGATGAAGCGACCCATCCGGCTGAGCGACAGTCTCAGCGCGACGCGACCGATTCGAACCAGATCATCTCGGTGCGCCAGCCGCGCTCGCCCGCCAGCGTCGCCACCTTGTCGCGCCAGTCGCTACCGCGGCTGCCGAGCGGCGGGGCGAGCACCGCCGGTTCGAACGGCCCCTTGCCGGTGACCAGCAGCAGCCCCGACCATCCGGCATGATCCAGGTCGATCTGCAACCGGTAGCGATCGTTGCCCAGGTCCTTGATCGGCACCTCGTTGCGCGACGCCCGCAGCGCCTCCGCAAAGGCACGGCGATTCTCGATCAGCATCGCGATCCGCCCCGACGGTTCGATCCCGAGCAGCGCGAAGTCGAGCGTCGGATCGCCGATATCGATCCCGACGATCGCGCTCGCCGCCTGCCGCCCGGCATAGGCCGACCCGTCGTCCTGCGCCCGCATCTCGAACCGGCGCTGCGGCACGCTCAGCCGGTTGCGACCGTTCGCGCGGATCTGACGATAGGCGTCCAGTGCGGCGCATCCCGCCGGGGTGATGACGGCGACGTCGGCGAAATCCATCTTGCGCGCGGCGATGCCCCGATCGCGCAGCGTCTCGGCAATCTCGCGCTGCGCCTGTGCCGGGTCGCCCGCCACGCCCGTCAACGCGACATCGACCCCACCGCCCGCCGCCGCGATGTCGGTAATGCTCAGCCACGTACAGCCGACCGACGGCAGCGCGGAATCGATCGCGGAGCGCGCGTTCTGCACCGGGTCGCCCGGCACCATGACCGGCGTGCCGCCCTCGGCAGGATCGTCGCCCCCCCGCCCCGACAGGAACAGCGCGACCGCTACGACGATGGCGAGCAGCGCCGCCCCCGCCAGCCACAGCCAGCGCCGCGGCAGACCGCTCGGCGCGGCCCCCGGCACTTCCGCCGCGTCGAGTGCCGCCAGCACCGCATCCATATCGCGCAGCCGCTGCGCCGGGTCGGGTCGCACCATCCGCTCGACGACGCCGCGCAAGGGCAGCGGGACGGCGGACAGGTCCAGCCCCGCGCGTCGCTTGTCGACCGCATCGACCAGCGTGCCACCCAGCCCCAGATCCGCGCCGCGCGCGACCGCGAGGATCAGCAGCCCGAGACTATAGACATCGGTCCACGGCCCCAGCGCCCGGTCGAAATCGCCCAGTTGCTCGGGCGCGACATAGCCCAGCTTGCCGGCGAACCCGTCGCCGACGATCGTCGCCGTACCGGGGTCGAGGTCCTTGGCGATGCCGAAATCGATCAGCTTTGCCCGCTTCAGGTCGCCGCCGCCCAGCAGCACATTATCGGGTGCCACGTCACGGTGGATCGCCCCCAGCCGATGCGCCGCCGCAAGGCCGGATGCCAGCCGCCGCAACAGCGCGCCCAGCGCCGCCGGATCGGGGTTCAGCGTCGCGAGCATGTCCGACAGGCTGGTCCCGTCGATATATTCGGTGACGATGTAGAGGACGCCCAGTTCCGGCTCCATCGCCAGTACGCGGTACTGCACCACCGCCTCGTGATGCAGCCGGGTGAGCGTCTGCGCCTCGCGCTTGAACAGGGTGATGACGTTCGGATCGGCGGCCAGCGCGGGCAGCATCACCTTGATCGCGACGCGTTCGTCGGTGGCAAGGTTCGCGCCCTCGAACACCTCGCCCATGCCGCCACGTGCCAGGAAACGGCGCACGACGAACATGTGGTTCAGGACGTCGCCGGGCTGGATATGGGCGCTGCGCTGCGACACCGTGCCGCCTACGGGTTCGAACACGGTGCGATCGCCATCGCCGTCGCCCGGCTGAAACACGGTGCGGTCGTGGTCATCCTCGCCGATCATGCGACGCCTCGCCCGAGCGACAGCGTCGTCGCTTCCTCGACCGCGACCAGCACGATCGTCACATTGTCCGGCGCCCCGCCTGCCAACGCACCTTCGATCAACCGGTCGAGCGCGGCCTGCCGGTCGGGCATCGCCATCACGGCGGCAATCGTCGCCTCGTCGGTGGTCGCAGTCAGCCCGTCGCTGCACAGCAGGAACAGGTCGCCCGGCAGCGCATCGTCGGTCACGACATCGACCTCCAGCCGCGCGCCCACGCCGACGGCGCGCGCGAGCACATGGCCGCGCGGATGGTCGCGCGCCTGTTCGGGCGAGATCAGCCCGCGATCGACCATTTCCTGCACTTGGCTGTGATCGCGGGTCAGCGGGTGCAGCACACCGTCGCGCAGGACATAGGCGCGGCTGTCGCCGACCCAGATCGCCGAGAAACAGCCCTGCTGCACCAGCAGCGCGACGACGGTCGACCCCATTTGCTGCGTCCGCCGCTGCGCCTCGGCCCAGATACGGCGGTTGGCGCTGTGCACCGCATCGGCAACCGTGCGCGTGGCGTCGTGGAAATCGGCGGGCAGCGCCACCCCTTCCAAAGCCTGGACCACCGCGTTCGAGGCCCAGTCGCCATGGGCATGGCCGCCCATGCCATCGGCCACCGCCCACAGCCCCAGATCGGGGCGGGCGCAGAAGCGGTCCTCGTTGATGCGGCGCTTCAGCCCCGGATGGGTCGCGGCGACCCCGCGCGCACGGACCGCGCCGCTCATGCCAGCATCTCGCCGATCAGGTCGACCGGGCGAGCACCATTCAGCGAACGGTCCTCGCCGATCCAGCGTGCCACCGGGCGGCGAGGGGGTGCCCCCACCGCCGCCAGCCGGTCCACGTCCCAGCCTTCGGTGATCGCGGCGTAGAGCAGTTCCTCGCACGCCGCCGGATCATGGCGGTCGCCATCGGTCAGCAGCAGCAATGGAAAGCGCCGACCCACCGCATCCTGGGACGCGGCGATCGCCCCGGCTACGCCATTACCCTCCGCACGCCACGGCTGCGCCGCGTCAAACCGGTCCGCAAAATCCGGATACCGCACCCGCGCCGCCTCCATCGCCGCCGCCAGCCAGTCGTCCAGCATCCCGCGGGTCGCCGCATCCATGCCGCGCGCCACGAAATCGCCATGCGCGGGCAGCTTGCCGAAAACCCATGCCATCATAGCGCCCTCGGGCAACGGAACGACCACAGCCCGGCGCGGCTGAACGGGTTACGCTTCGTCGGCAGCGCGATGGCCAGCGTGCTGCGCGCCGCGCCGTCGCCGAACCCGGCCTCGATCCGCTGCTCGCCGGCATTGCGCTTCTCGGCACGGTCCATCAACCGGAACAGCGCCCACGGCCCTTCCGCCTCGATCCGCGCGATCTCCGGTCCCGGCGGCGCATCGCCCCCAGCCGGCGCGGCACCCGGCGTCGCGGGGCCGTAGAGGATCAGCGACGCCTCGGGCAGGCCACCATTGGCCGACCACAGCAGCGGACGTGGCTGGTTGGCTGTAGGCGTAAAGCGATAGCGGGTGCCGCCGCTCGACAGTTCGACCGTGCCGACCCCCTGCCCGAACCGCGCCACCGCGACCTTGATCGGCAGCCCGCCGGCCAGCAGGTCGCGCAGCTCGGCACTTCGCGCAAAGGCTTCCGGCGTCGCGGGGTTGAGCGCCGCCGCCACCGGATCACCCTCACGCCAGCGCCACACCGGCCCGCCGGTGTCGATCATCTTCGCCAGCCGCTGCTGCACGAAGGAATCGATCACCCCGCCCATCCCGAACACGCGCAGCGTTTCAGCCATCGGCGCGTCCGGGGCATTTGCGAAGAAAGGGTAGTGCTCCTGGGCAACCCCCTGACAGGCTGGAAGGACGCTCTGGGCATAGGCATCGGTCACCGCGCCGCTCGCCGCGCCGATCTGCGCCGCCGCCCCGCCACCTGCCGCCGCATTGACGAAGGATTGCAACTGCGGCGGAGCCTGCGCCGCCGATGCCTTGACCGTGGCGAGTGCGGTGGCCATCGCCGCCTGAGTCGCATCCGATCCGCCGCCGCCGCCGACCGACTGCGCCGCGATCACTGCCTGTCCCGCCGCCTTGATCCCGCCGATGAACTCGTCGACCGGGGCCGAACCGCGCCCGTCGCCGACATATTCGTGGAGGGTGGCGAAATAGGCGGTGATCTCGTCGCCCGCATCGATCCCGCTGGCGCGATCGCGGCCGATCTCGTTGGCGACCCGGCCCAGCCGCGAGCGATTCATGCCATAGCGCCCGGCCCGCGCCAGCCCGGCCTGCACCCCGCCGGTAAAGATCGTGTTCTTGCGCAGTTCGAGCAGCACGCGCTTCAGCGGCGACGGACTCTTGGTCAGCGCCCCGAACGCGGCGGGATCGCGGAAATAGGCGCCGGGCTTCATTGCGGCGATGATGCCGTCCCACGCCGCGATATAGTCCTTGGCATAGAGGCCGGCGACGCCCGGCCGGACGTTCGACAATTCCTCGCCGACCCCGGCTTCCCCGGCACCGCCCAGCACCCACAGGTCGCGCTTCAGATCCTGCTGCACCGTCGCCAATCCCGGCAGATACGCCTTCTCATAACCCGCGCGCGTGAAGAAATAGGGGATGCGATAGGCCGCGACCGCGTCCGGATTGGCAAAGGCCAGCACATCGCCCTGCGACAATATGTTCGCCGCCTCCCACGCCGGACCCGCCGATGCCGCCTTCTGCCGCATCACCGCATAGGCGCGGTCGGCAAGGCTCAGCGTCTGTACCGCCGCGCGGGCGGACGCGACCAGCCCGGCGTCGAGCGGCGGGCGACGGTTGGGCCACACCGACGCAATGTCGCGATCCTCCAGCAGCGCGTCGAGATGCTTGGTCAGCGCGGTGCGCTCGGCCTGGCTGTCGGCCCCGGGATAGAGTTCGCCCGCCCAGTCGGCGGTGACCCATGCCTTGACCGCCTTCGCATCCATCGGCCCCTGCTGGCCCAGCATCAGATAGACTTTGAGCGGTTCGTACAGCCGCATCGGATCGCGCCCATCGGCACGCATCACCGCCTCCAGCCGCAGCAACAGGCGCGGCAGCAGGATCCGGCGCAGCGCCACGCGATAGCTTTCCTCGGCCTGTTGGCTCAGACTCGACTGGTACAGCCCGAAGGTCATCATCAGCGGCGGTCCGCCCGCACGCCGTTCGGCATAGCCGCGCGGCAGGTTGCGCAGCGTGTCGAGCGCGGGCAGCGCCGCGCGCAGATCGGCATCATCCTCGCGCACCTGCACCAGATCGACCCCTGCCTCGCGCAGTTGGTTCTCGGCCAGCTGCGCGCGTGCCGCCAATTCGTTCTGAAACGCCCGGTTGCGGGCATAGCTGATGCCCCATGCGGTCAGCACCAGCGCGGTGACGATCCCGATCGCCGCCAACGCCGCGATCAGCCGCGCGCGGTGCCGGGTGCGCGCGCGCAGGTCGGTCGCCCCCAACCCGGCTTCGGGGAACATCACCTCGGTCAACAGCCGGTTGAGGAAATAGGCGCGGCTGCGCGTCTCCATCCCCCCGGCAGGCGTTTCGTACACATCGCCCATCGCGGCGAGGATACGGTCGAGCGGCGCCCCTTCCTGCACGCCACTGGTCAAATAGAAACCGCGCAACTGCGCCGGGGCATCGTCCCCAGCGACGAACGCGCCCTCGGCAAAGCGCATCAACCGCGCGCGCAGACTACGCAACTGCGCCGGGAAGCCCAGCATCATGCCGCGGCGGCGCTGGTCGACTTCCTCGAACAATCGCCGCGCCTGCCGGTCGGCGATCGCCTGTGCCGATATGTCGAATGCCTGCGCCAGCGCCTCGGCGCTCGGGCGACCATCGGCGTAGGGAAGCGTCGCACCGAACACCGCGCGTCGACCCTCGACATCCAGATCGTCGAAATAGGTGCCGAACCCGGCGAGCAGATCGGCCTTGGTCACGATCAGATAGACCGGGACCGCCGTTTCCAGCGTGCGGCGCAGCTCGACCAGCCGCCGCCGCACGGCACTCGCATGCGCGTCGATCGCGGCGCAGTCGCTGCCGACCAGCGTATCGACGCCGATCGCGACGATGATGCCGTTGATCGGTTGTGCCGGACGATGGCGCTTGAGCAGGTTCAGGAACGCGCTCCACCCCGCCGCATCGACGGTCGCGTCCGAATCCTGCGTCGTATAGCGGCCGGCGGTGTCGACCAGCACCGCTTCGTCGGCGAACCAGAAATCGAGGTTGCGGGTGCCGCCAACGCCCTTCGCCGCCTGTTCGACGAACGGGAAGCGCAGGCCCGAATGGAGCAATGCCGTCGTCTTGCCCGCACCCGGCGGGCCGATGATGACATACCAGGGGCGGCTGTAGAGATAGTCGCGGCGATTGCCCGACGCGTTGCGCAGCTTGGCCAGCGCATCGCCCATCCGGCTGCCCAGCGCCTTGCCCTCTTCCTCGGCCGCGTCCGGTCCGGCCAGTTCCTTGGCGATCGCGTCGGACCGCTTCTTCGCGCGCCACCGCCGCCAACCCCACCATGCGCCCCAGAGCAGCGCGATGCCGATGACGAACGCGATCCGGACGCTCCACGGCCGGAAGAAGGCGAAGAACAGCGGCAGTGCGAAGACAATGATCAGCGCCAGCACCAGCGCCGATAGCAGCGTCACCGCATACCAGTTGGTGAAGAACCGCCGCATCATGAACGCCTCGGCACGATGATCTCGACCCGGCGGTTCTGCGACTTGCCCTCCGGCGTATCGTTGGACGCGATCGGCACGCTTTCCCCCAGCCCCTTGGTCGTCACGCGCGACGGATCGGACAGGTCGTCGCGGATCAGCCGCCCTACCGTCTCCGCCCGCGCCTCCGACAGCGCCATATTGTCGGGGAAGCGGACCGTCGCGACGCGGTCGTTATCAGCATGGCCCTCGATCAGCACCGACCCCCGCTCTCCCTCGATCGCGCGACCGATGCGATGGAACAGCGTCTCGCGGCCGGCCTCCAGTTCGTCCGATCCGGATTCGAACAGCTGCCCGACGGTGGTGCGCACCCGCACCGTCTGCGCATCCTCCTCGACCGTCACCAGCCCTTCGCGGATTTCGGGTTCGAGGAATTTGGCGAGGCGCGATGCCTGTTCGCTGCGCGCCGCCGCCATCGCCTCGGCCGGACGCGACAGGGTCAGTCGGCTGTCGGGGTTGAGCGCGGCCAGCCGATCGGTCGGCAAATCGCCGCTCGACGCCAGCATCAGCCGCAACACGGCATAGGCCAGCACCAGCAGCGCCAGCGCGCCCGCCGCCGCCAGTGCCAGGATATTCATCCCGATCCGCGCGGGCGGGGCCTTTTCCCCGCGCCAGTTCGGGACCAGTTCGACCTGCGACAGCGCGCGGACATGCGGCAGCGCGCCGTACAGCCGCGTCATGATCTCCTGCAACCGCCGCCGCCCGTCGGGCATGACGCGGAACCGTCCCTCGAACCCGGCCGCAAGGCACGCATGGAACAGCTCGATCAGGTCGAGATTGTCGTTCGGCGTGCGCAGCATGTCGTCGACCAGCTGCCAGAACCGGTCGCCGCCGATATTCTCATGGAAGAATTGCACGACCATCGACCGCCGCGCCCATTCGGCGCCATCGGTGCCGATGCCGGGCAGGTTCTGCGCGATGTCGTCGGCGGTGGCGCAGACCGCATACTTGGCGCGCTGGCGCTTTTCCTCCGGATAGTGCGGCGCGATAGCGCGCTCGAACGTCGCAATCGCCTTGGCGCATTCGCGGTGGAATTCGGGCATCGGCATCCGCACCCGCCCGGCGCGCACCGCCGCCAGCAGCGCGAGTACCGGCTCGGCCTCGGCCAGCATGATGTTGCGGACCTTTGGCGGTGTCGCGGGCAGCGGCACGTCGTCATCGGCCAGCCGCGATGGCGCGAGCGGGGCGCTGCCCGGTGCATGGCCGGTCCGCGACAAAGGCGGCGGCGCGCCATAGCCCGCGCCCGACGCCGCATTCTGTCGCAGCCCCTGCAATGGCGACGGTCGGAAGACCGTCTTGTCGCCCTCGTCGCCGTCTTCGGTCACCGCGCGCTCCGCTTCACGCACCATAGTTCGAGCTTCAGCCCCGGCCAGTCACCCGCGACATGCAGGCCCAGCGCCGTCGCCTGCTGGAACTCGGCCCAGTCCGGCACGCCGCGATCCAGCTCGAAATAGACGAAGCCCGGCAACACCCGCAGCTGTGGGGGGGGCGTCGGGGTATGGCGCAGCGGCACGCCGGGCAGCGCCGAATCGACGATCTGCCGCATCCGCTGTACCGCGCCGATCTTCGCGACCGAGGGGAACAGCCCGCGAATTTCCTCGACCGGCGCGGCGGCCGATACCGCGAGGTAGAAATAGCCGGTCTGGTACAGCGCGTGGTCGGTGATCCGCGAGACATAGGCCCCCGGCCCCGCCTGATCGAGCGGCAGCTGCACGGCGGAGCGTTCGAACACCGCCGACAGCATCGACTGGAGCAGGTCGAACACCGGATCGAAACATTGCTGCGGATCGACATGGTCGTAGCGCGGCAGCGGCGGCGCGCGGCGTTCGGGGCGGATCAGCGTCGCCAGCTCGCCCGCCATCGACACCAGCGCCTCGAACAGCCGTTCGGGATGCACCATCGGCAGATGCTGGAGATGGTCGAGCACCGGCAGCCAGCGGTTGAGCGCCTGCAGCAGCAGGAACCCGGCAAAGGTGTCCGACCCGCCATCGGTCGCCTCGACCGCACGCAGCGCCAGTTCGCCGGCGCGCTGTCCGGCGCGCCCGGCAATGTCCGACAGCCCGCCGCGCAACCGCGCCGCCGCCGCAATGTCCAGCGTCGCCGGAATATAGCGGTCGTCGAGCATCACCCGCTTGTTCTGCACCTCGCGGACCTTGGCGAGGCCGAGGGTCACCCGGCCATAGGTCTGGTCGCGGGTTACGCCGAAGCGCAGGTTCGGGCGGGCAAGGCCGACGGGCTCGCTCGTCCGGTCGCTGGAAAAGCTGTCGGCGACCTCGGCATCGTCGACCAGGAAGCGCGCATCGAGGCTGTCGCTGTCCGCCTCGCGAAACTGCACGGCACCCGGCTGCGCGACCGGCAGGGTCAACGAGATCAGCGCGTCGCGCGCATCGGCGGGGATATCGAGCGGCGGAGGCGGCGGGATATCGTCGGGAATGGCGAAGGGCGTGCCGTCGGGCAGGATGCCGGTCGCGCGCGTCACCGCGAACTTGCCGAGCGTCGCCACATCCTCGTCGATGACCAGTTCGGTCAGCCCCCAGGGCCAAGGGCGGATCGAGGCGATGCGGGCGTTCAGCTGCGCTTCGGCATGGCGGTCCTGCGCCTGAAAATGCTGCGGTCGCAGGAACATACCCTCGGACCACGCCACCCGGTTCTTCACCAACCTCTCCCCCCTTCTGGCCGGAAACAGCGCGCCGGAGCCAAGTGCATGCCAGATCGTTTCGCCACAGCAATAGCTGCCAAGGTGACGCCCGACGCTGCTATTGGTTCCAAGGGCAGGCCATGCAGCATCGCGACGATTCCGACCCGTCCTACGACCCGCGCTCCTGGGGTAGCCCGCGTCCCGCGCCGGTCCCGCCACCACCGCCGATACCGGTCGCGCGCGGGCGAAGCCGGACGCCGCTGATCGCCAGCGTCGTGGTAACCCTGGGCGGAGCGATCCTCGCCTACACGGCAAGACCGGCAGGCGACGACCTCGCCAGCCCCGCCGCCACCGCCACGCCTGGCGCATCCTACGACCAGCGCGTGCTCAACATCGCCGGCCCTGCCGCCATCGCCCCGACCCTCCGCTCGCTGGGCGTAGCCGAAGCCGACGCCACCCGCGCTGCCGAACTGGGGCAGGCTGCACTGGGCGACACACCGGGCCTGCTCCGGCTCGACGTCACGCTGGCAGGCCGCAATCTGCACGCCGCCACGCTCACCCATGCCGATGGCGGCGGCGTCGCGATCGAGCGGGCCGGCGACGGGACGCTCGCCGCCAAGCCGCTGTCGGCGAAACTCACCCGTCGCCTGCGCTTCGTGCGCGGCGAGCTGGATGGCGAAAGCTTCTACAGCTCGGCCGTGGCGGCGGGGGTCAGCGATGTGCTGGTCGGCCCGTTCGCCAACGCCTTTCGCTACGATTTCGACATCCAGCGTGAGGTCGCGCCGGGCGACATCTTCGAAGCGGGGTTCGAGGAGCGCGTCAACGCCGATGGCGAACCGGTCGGCGCGCCGCGCCTCGTCTATGCCTCGCTCGCCACCGCCGCCAAGACGCGCGCGCTCTACCTGTACCAGCTGCCCGGCGATGCAGAGGCGGAATGGTTCGACAGCAGCGGACGCAGCAGCCGCCGCGCGCTGATGCGCACCCCGGTCGATGCGGCGCGGATCAGTTCGGGCTTCGGGATGCGCGGTCACCCCATTCTGGGCTTTCGCAAGATGCACCGCGGCACCGACTTCGCCGCCCCCACCGGCACGCCGATCTTCGCGGCGGGCGACGCGACGGTCAGCTTTGCCGGCATGAAGGGCGCCAATGGCAATTTCGTCCGGCTGCGCCACGACAATGGCTGGGAAACACTCTACCTGCACATGAACCGCATCGCGCCCGCGATCATCCCGGGCAGCCGGGTGGCGCAGGGGATGCAGATCGGCGAGGTCGGCACCACCGGCCGCTCGACCGGCCCGCACCTCCATTACGAAGTGCATATCGACGGGCAGGCGGTCGACCCGATGTCGATCGAAACCGGCGGCGGCCGGTCGATTCCCACCGCTGCGATGGTCGGGTTCCGCAAGATTCGCGACGCGATCGACGCGAAACGGGCGGAGACGATGTAGCCTCATACCGGTCGCCGCCCGACGACGAGCAGGATTACGGCCAGCAGCGCGATCCCCATGGCGAAACTGCCGTTCAACCCCGCCGCCGATCCGCCCCACCGCAAAGCGCCGACCAGGTCGAGGTCGATCACCGATCCGAACGCGCCGGTGCCGGGATTGGGGTCCAGCCCCACGCCCAGCTGTTCGACGACATTCCACGCGAAATGCGCGCCGATCGCCGCACCCAGCCCGCGAACCAGCGCCAGCAACCCGAACAGCACGCCGCCCAGCAGCATGTTCGTCAGCATCACCGGCTCGACGCCGCCGGACAGCGCATGCAACGCAGCGAACGCGAGCGCCGTCAGCGGCACCGCCACGCCCGCCCCGACCCCGCGGATCAGCAGCGGTTGGACATAGCCCCGGAACATGACCTCTTCCGCCGTCACCTGGAGCAGCACCAGCAGCACGCCCAGCGGCAGCGCGATCCGTGCCGCAGGTCCGATACCCCGCCCCAGCGTCCCTGCCAGCGCGCAATAGCCGATCGCAAGCAGCAACCCGGCCAGACCAATGGCGAAACCGCCGCCAAATCCTTTGAGCGCCACCGGCCGCAACGGCACGCCAGCCACCCTCGCAAGACCCAGCGCGAGGATCAGGATCGCCCCGAACACGATCACGCCGAACCCCGCGTCCGCCGCGACCGGCGAGAGGCCCTGCACCAGATGGTCGGCGAACGGTGCCGCCCCCCACAGGCAGATCCAGGTCGCCAGCACCCCGGCCCCGGCCAGCGCGATCGCGCGCATGATCAGCGCGCCGCGATCCGTGCGCCCGCCCCGCCACTCAGCATCGACTTCGCGCTGTCGCCGACCAGGAAATACGGCCCCCAGTAAAAGGGATGCGAATATTGCGGCTGCGCGATCAACGTCCGCTGCGCGCGTTGCAGCGCTTCGCCGATGCTGTGGGTCCGCGCCTCGCTATAGAAGCTGCGCATGAACTCCTTGCTCTCCTGCTCGGCCGACACCTGCCAATAGGTTGCCAGCACCGACCGGGCATTGGCGGTCAGGAACGCGCGGACCAGTCCTTCCAGCGTCGATCCCGGCTCCTCCTGCCCGACCGCGCGGCGCAGCGCCTCGCCCCGCACGCCTGCCGCCGTGTCGCATGCCGACAGCACGACGAGATTCGCGTCGAACTTCAGCTTTGCGATCTCGGAAAAGTCGAGCAGCCCGTCCGACCCCGGTTGCCCGAACGACGTGACCAGCGCCGGCGGCGACTTGGAACAGCCCCACAGCCCTTCCTCGATGCCATGCGTCGCGAAATGGACGACCTCATATTGGTCGAGGTCCTGGCGTCCCTCCACACCGGTATCGCTGAACGCCCGACCGGTGACGAACTGCGCATCGCGCGCGCCCAGCGCCCCGGCGGCAATGTTAAGTTCGCGGGCGTCGATTGGTTTTAGCGAGCGGGCGATGCTGTTCAACCGGTCGGCGGCGACCATGCAGCCGAAGCCGACGCGAATCTGGCCGTTCGAGCCGGGTGCCGGCACCGGCGATCCGGGCTGGTTCTGCCCGAAGCCCAGAAACGCCCGCTGCGCCCGCGACGCCGGCAGCGCACGCGACACGAGGAAGGATCGTGGCGACAACGCGGTCGAGATCGAGGCATTGGCCGCCAGGAACGCGGTGCGCGAGAAGTCGAACGGATCGCTCTTCGACGCATCAGCCGCATAGCGCGTCACCAGCACCCCGACCGGCAATTGCTGCAACGGTCCCGACGGATCGACCACGATCGCGCGCGACGCCGCCAGTACCGGTGCCGCCGGCCCGCTGACCAGCCGGTACAGCGTATAGGCGCGGGCTTCATCGAACGGCACCAGCTTGCCCAAGCCGAGATCGCCATCGATCGACTGCCGCAACTGCCCGGCCAGTTCGAGCACCGCACCGCGCGCCGCCTCGCTCTCGGCGACCTGATACAGATAGGTCCGGTCGGCGGTGACGACCATGCCGTAGATGCGGCGGTTGAGCGTGGTGAGTTTCAGGAACGTCTCGCCCGGGCGCAGCGCGGCGCGCAGTTCGGCCAACGTCGCCGGGCTTTCGTCGAGCGTGCGGTAGCGCGGATCGGCGGCCAGCTGCGCATCGACCGCGAGCAGCCGGTTCTCCGCCGCCTCCCGCGCGCGGTTCAGTTCGGCGGTCGAGCTACCCGGCGCCCCCTCGCCCCCGCTCGACAGCGCAAAGCGCAACCGGGTGAGTTCACGCTCCAGATCGGCCCGCTCGCGCACCGCCGCGCCCACCGCCGGATCGGCGGTGACGACGTCGCGGAGTTCGGTGATCTGCCGCGCGACCGCCGGCTCGCCCGCCGCCTGCACCGCGCGGAAGAACAGGTCATAGGTGTCCGCCGCCGGCCTGGCGGATTCGGCGACCAGCAGGTCGAGATAATCCTCCATGCCGATCGCGCCGCTGGGCGCGGTCCCACCCGACGCGATCACCGCATCGACCGCATCGCGGAACGCGCTGCGCGCTTCGGCCCGCGATGCACCCGCCCGGGCATAGACCGCCGCGCGTTCCAGTTCCGCCTCGGCAATCGCCGGCTCGCTGCCCGTCCCGGCATTGGCGATCGACCCGCGCCGCAGCAACTCGACCGTCGTCGTATAATGGTCGAGCGCGCCGCGATAATCCCCCGCCTGCGCGCGCAACCGCCCCTGCTGCCGCGCGATCCGAGCACCCAGCCAATAGAGCTGCGTCTGGTCGAGCCGCTGGTTGGTCAGCGGCCGATAGATGGCGGCGGCAGCATCGATTTCCCTGAGCGCTCCCGGACGATCACCGGTCCCCAGCAATGCGATGCTGCGCGCATAATGCGACTGCGCATCGAGCACGAGCCGCGACAGGTGCGCGGTATCGGCCAGCGCCGGCATCCCCCGATCGCCCGCCGCCGGCTGGTTGAGCGCGACCAGCGTCGCCGCATCCTCCAGCGGCCGGTCGGTCGCGCCGGGCGTCCCGCCGCTGCGGTCGAGCGTCGCCAGCGCCTCGTTGAACGCGGCGCGGTTGATCGCATCGAGCGCGCGATAGGTGTCGAGCTTGCGCAGCAGGAACGGCGTGCGCGTCGCCGGCACCGCGACGAAGATTGCGCGCGCCCCCTCGAAATGCTGGGCGGCGGCGTCGGGGAAGCGGATGTTGGAGTCGGCAAGGCCCGCTTCCAGCAGCAATTCGGCTTTCAGCGCAGGCGGTGCGTCGGGGGTCAGCCGGGCGAGCGCATCGTTCAGCACGCGCGATGCCTCGACATGCAGCCCCTTGTGGTTGAGCGCGATGCCCTGCGTCAGCGCGGCGCTGGCGGTCGCCTGTTGGGCGGGCGCGGCATCGGCCGCCAGCGCCCCTGCCCGCACGGGCAGGCTGGCGGCATCGACGCTCGCGGTCGCGACATAGGTCGCGGCGACCGCCGGCTGGCGCAGCCCGGCAGCGATGGCCAGCGCCTCCTCGACCTGCGGCAGGATCGCCGGGGTGCCCGCCGCGACATAGCGCCGCTGTCCGCGCGTCAGGTCGAGCCGGATCGATTCCAGCCCGGTCTGCTTGTCGAAACACCGCGCCGCGGTGGCGGGATTGCCGCTGATGGTCAGGTCGCGGCGGTCGCCGCAATCGAACTGCGCATCGACCGCCTCGATCGCCGCTGCTTCGGCCGGCACGATCCGGACGGTGCCCAGCGGCCGGCTCGCCGCGACGCTCGAACAGGTGATGGCATAGGCGCGCGAGAAGGGATCGGGTGTCGCCGCGTCGCTCCAGTTGCGCGCCGCCGCGCACCGCTCGCCCGCGGCATTGCTGCCCAGGTTGAAACTGTCGAGCCGCGCGGGCGGCGTGGCGGTGCATCCTGCCAGCACGGCGGCGGCAGCACCCGACAGCAACGGGACGATGGGGCGACGGATCAAGGCTTCGGCTCCTGCGACGGCACGACGGTCGGGGCGGGCGCGGCGGCATCGGCGGGCGTTTCGGGTACTAGTGCCGGCAGCCCGCTCAGCAACGCTTCGTTATTGCCGCCGATGATCGGGGTGAAGGGCAGCGACACGTCCTGCAAAATGCCGAACACCGCCTGGCTGTCCCAATCGAACACCTGCAAGGTCGGCTGGATGACGATCGTCGTCAGACACCCGGCACCCGACCCGGCCAGACAGCCGTTGATCCGGCTGTTGGGCAACAATTGCGGCTGGATATCGATCACTGGATTTCCGAGCAGCGCCGCGCCCGCCCCGGTGATGCCGTTGATGTCGCCGAAGAACGCGAAGCTGGCCGCCGCTGGCGTGCCATAGGTCGCGATGCGCAGCGCGGGCGTGACCGGCGCGGTCAGCGATCCCACGGAGACGCCCGACGACCGCCCCGGCACCGCCGTATTCTGGAACAGCGCATAATCGCCGAACCGGACGGTCAGCGACCGCGCGGCGATCATCGTCGTCGCATCGGGCGCGAAGAAGCCGCCGCCCAGCTGCGTATTGTACAGCGCCGAATTGGGGTTGCCGATCAGCGCCTGCGCCTGCGCGCGTCCGGCATCGCCCGGCTGCAACGTATCGAGGAACCCGGTCGACAGCCCCGCCGCGATCCGGTTGCCGCGCAGGTCGAGGTCGTTGTCGCCGACCAACAGCCGACCGCCCGCATCGCTGGTCGCGATCAGGTGGATCGTCGCGGCATTGCCGTTCGCGCCATCGCCGCCGATGCGGATGCTGCGGCCGGCCCCGGTCGCGCTTACCTGTCCGGTCACGCGGACATCGCCGGTCGACAGCATCTCGACCGATCGCCCAACGGAGGGGGCAAGCGCGACGCTGCCGATCTCCATCGCGCCCGCGCCGCCGTCGAACGCGACGCTGTCGGCCGCGACCTGCGCGACCTCCGCCGCCGACAGGCGAAAGCCGTTGGCCTGCGTCCCGTCACCGATGCGCAGCGCGGTCGTCGCCGGATCGCGCGTGGCGAAGCGGACACTGCTCCCCCGGATCGCGCCGGACAGTTCGGCATCGGCACCGCGGATCGCGATCGACGGCCCGCCGCTCAGCGCACCCGCGCGCACCAACCCGACCGCATCCAGCGTGATGCCGTTGCCGCTACCCGACGCCAGCGACAGTCCGCCGCTGCTGGTCGCCTTCAACGCCCCGCCGGCCCGCACCGCGCCCAACGTAACGCCGGCGCCAT
Source organism: Sphingomonas sp. ABOLH (assembly GCF_003951715.1). Taxonomy (NCBI): domain Bacteria; kingdom Pseudomonadati; phylum Pseudomonadota; class Alphaproteobacteria; order Sphingomonadales; family Sphingomonadaceae; genus Sphingomonas; species Sphingomonas sp. ABOLH. The sequence continues at coordinate 18,023 of NZ_QQWV01000018.1, forward strand.
CGACCGACAGCGCGCCACCCGCCGACACTTCACCCGCATTCACCGCACCTGTCGATGCGAGCGACACATCACCGCCTGCCGCCGCATTCTGCAGCGTCAGCGCCGAACGCGCCTCGACCAGCAGCGCCCGTGCCGCCGACAATCTGTCCCGCACCTCGACCGAGGTTCCGCGCAACGTCGCCGACCCGGCGGACTCGACGCTGGCCAGCCGCGCCGTTCCCGCTTCCACCGTCAGATCGCCGCCGGTCGTGCGCAGCGCCGTCGCGCCGCCATTCCCGGCACCCAGCGTCCCGGCGGTCTTGATCGTCAGCGCCTGCGCGGTCAGCGCGCGCAGGTCGATATTGCCCGCTTCCAGCGTTGCCGTGCCACCGACCGTCGCCGTACCGAGCGCCAATGTCGATCCGGCCTTCGCCTCCAGCGTGCCCGCCGTCAGGTCGCCGCCCCGAACCGAACCGCTGCTCGCGATCAACGACACCGGCCCCGTCGCGCTGATTCGTCCGGTCGTCAGGTCGCCGCTGCTCAGCGTCACCGCCATGCGCCCGACCGTCAGGTCACCGGTCGTCACGCTGCCATCATGGGTCAGCCGGTCGACCGGCGCGCTCCCGTCGAAGCCGCCGAGCGACCCTGCCTCGACCGATCCCAGCCGGATCGCCTGCCCGCGCCCTGCCCGCAGCGCCAGCGCGGAGCCCGCCCCGGTGCGCAAGCTCGCGCCCGACAGGTCGATGCCGGCGGTAGCGTCGAGTATGATCGGTGCCGTACCGCCTGCCGTACCGCTCACCAGCGTCAGCCCCGACGCCCCGCCGATCGCGCCGTTCGTCGCGCTCAGCCGAACCTCGCCGCCCGCCTGCTGCTCACCGCCCAGCGCGATCGATCCTGCGGTCACCCGATACGCACCGCCAGCGGTCACGCCGTTCGCCAGTGTCGCCGCGCCGCTCGCCCGGACGGTGACGTTCCCGCCCATCGCCACCGCGCCAAGCTGCAACGCGCCCGCTGTCGAATCGGCAGCCAGCGAGCCGGCTCCGGCGACCGGCCCGACCGCGATCGACTGGCCGCCCAGCGTAACATCGCCGGTCGCGCTCACCGTGCCGCCGCTCAGCGCACCGCCCTGCGACGCCGCCGTGACCGCCCGTCCCGCCAACCGGTCGAACCGTAACGCGCCGGCCGACGTCGCTCGCAATGCGCCTCCGGCCGTCACCGTACCCAAATTGCCGGTCGTACCGGCGGACAACACCGCGTCGCCGACCGCCTTGCCGGTACCGAGCGTCAATGCTCCGCCGGTCGTGGCCGACAGCGCCCCGCCGCTATCGACCGACCCGATATCGATCGACTGGCCCGCCAGCGTCGCATTGCCGCGCGCGACCACCGCCGTTCCATTGAGCGCCCCGCCCTGCGCGGTCGCCGTGACCGTCTGCCCGGTCAGCTGGTCGAAGCGCGTGGCACCCGTCGTCGAAAGGCCGAGTGCTCCGCCGGCAGTGACGGTACCGAAAGTGCCGGTCGCGCCGGTCAGGGTCGCATCCCCGGTCGCCCGGACCGTGCCGATCGCCAGCGCGGCGTCGCTCTTCGCCGACAGCGATCCACCACTCTCGGCCAAACCCAGATCGATCGACTGCCCGGTCAGCGTCGCGTTGCCGCGCGCGACCACCGCCGTTCCGATGAGCGCGCCACCCCGCGCCGTGGCGGCTATGCTCTGTCCGGTCAACCGGCCGAAGCGCGTCGCGCCGCTCGTCGTGATGCCGAGCGCTCCCCCGGCGGTAACGTCGCCGAAATTGCCCGAAGCGCCGGTCAGTACCGCGTCGCCCGTGGCCTCGATCGTACCGATCGCCAGCGTACCCGTCGCATCGGCAGTCAGTGTCCCCGCGTCGATCCGGTCGAGCGTCACGTCGGCGCCGCTCAGCGTGATCGCACCAGTCGACGACAGCGCATCGCCGCGGATTGCACCGCCGCTCGCGTCGATCGACGCACCCGACACGCGCCCAAACGACAGCCCCTGCGCCCCGCCCAACGTCACCGCGCCCGACGCATCGACCGATCCCAGCAGCGCCCGTCCCGCCGCCGTCAGCGATACCGTGCTGCCCGTCACCGGCCCGGAAACCGTCAGGTCGCCCACCGTCGCCCGCAGCGCGACCGGCAAGCTGCCGCCATCGATCCGGTTGGCGGTGATCGCGGTCGCGGTGATCGATATATTGCCGCCGACCACATCGCCCAGCACCGCATCGGTGCCGACCGTCAGCGAGAAGGGCTGGCCGGCGCCTGCCGACAGGCTGGTCCCGGTGCCCGTGACGAACCCTGCCAGTCGTCCATTGGGCGCCGCCACCGTCAGCGCACCCGTAGCGCTGCGCACGAACGGGGTGCGGATGTCGCGGCCCGATCGCACCGTGACCGCGCCGTTGGCGGCGACGCCATCGGCCACCGACACGTCGTTGCCGGCACCCGTCCCGATCACCGACGCGGTTCCAGCCGACGCAACGCCCTGCACGAACACCGGGCCGAGCGCGCCCAGCGCGACGTCGCCACCGGTCGTCGCGATCCGCCCCAGGGTCAGCACGCCATTCGCCGCCTGCACCTGCACATCGCCGCTCGTGTCGATATTGCCGCCGGTGACCACCCCCCCGGCGGCGATCGCCGACAGGCTCGCCGCGCGCGCATTGCCGAACCGCACCGCATTGCCGCCGAGCGTCACTGCGCCATCGGTGTTGATCGCGCCGGTCGTCACGTCGCCCGCCGCGCGCAGCGTTACCGGTCCGCCGAGACGCAGGTCGCCGGTGCGGATCGCTGCCCCGGTCGTGGTCGCTCCGGTCGCCACCAGTCCGGCGGCCTGCACGCCGCCGATCGTGATCCCCTGCCCATCGGTGGTCAGCCGCACCGTGCCGCCGGCATCGATCCGACTGTCGCCCAAGTCGATTGCACCACCGGTCGCGCCCAGCGTGACGCCTTCGCCACCGGTCGCATCGCTGTCGGCGCGGATCGACAGCGCATTGCCGCTGCGCGTAATCCCCCCGGCCGACGCGGTCGCGCTATAGGCGCCGCGTGCCGTCTGCGTGCCGCCGAGCGTGATGGCCGTTCCCGACAGCGTTGCCGCCCCGTCCGACGTCAGCCCGCCGGTCACTCCCACGCTACCGCCGGTCGACACGACGCGGACATTGCCGCCCGTGCTGCGGATCGTCCCCGCGACCGCAATCGCACCGCCCGCGTTCAATTCTACCGCGCCGGCATCGGCTGTCAGGGTGCCGGTCACGCCGATGCCACCCCCGGCATCCAGCGCGACCCGGCGTCCGGCCGCACTCGCCACCGACAAGTCGCCCGATGTCGCACCCAGCGTCACCGCCCCGGTCCCACCGCGCACATCGCCCAGCGTCACCGCCGTCCCGCTGGCGGTCACGCCGGTCGCGCCGGACACGCGCCCCGCACGCAACGTGCCACCGCTGGTCAGCGTCACCGCCCGGTCGCGGCTCTCGATCGTGCCGAGCGTCAGCGCCGTCCCGCTCGCCAGCGTCACCGCGCCGCTGGTGCTGATATCGCTCTGTACCGACAGCGTGCCCGCCGCGCGCAGATCGATTCCCTGCAACGCGCCGCTGACCGCGATCCGGCCGACCGTCAGATTGCCGCCGGTGCTTTCCGCCGCGAAGCCGTCGACCAGATCGAGCCGCCCGAAGGTCAGCGATCCCGCCGACCGGAACGCACCGCCCGGCCCCGTATCGCCGTCGAGCGTCGCGATGGTGCCCAGCGACCGTGCGGTCACGTCGCCGAGCTTCAGCGGCGCTTCGCTGGCGGTAAAGACCCGGACGTCCAGCGCGCGGTTGGTGCCGCCGGTGATCGTGCTGCCATCGGCCAGCACGATACCGTCCGCACCCGCCGCCTGCAGCTTGATGACGTCGCTGCGCCGGCTGCTGCCCGACGCGATCGCCAGCGCGCGCGAGCCAGTAATACCCCCGGTCAACGCGGTGACGTCGATCCCGCCGCCGCTGCGCAACGCGCTGCCACCCAGCGTGACCGAACCGCCGCGCAGGCTGACGCCGTCGGATGCCGCAACATCGCCGCCGACAGTCAGCGCAGTGCCCGCGACCACGGTCGCACCCGCACCGCTATCGATCCCGCCGGTCGTCACCGCGCCGCTGCCGCGAACGTCGATCGCGCGGTCGGATGCCAGATCGCCCGTGACGATGGTCGACCCGCCGATCGACAGTGCCTCGCGCAGGTTCACATCGCCGGTGCCGATTGCACCGCTGCCCACCGCGCCGCGCAGTGCCCGCGCCTCGACCGATCCGATATCGATCGCAGTGGCACCGTCCCGCCGCGCCAGCGTCAGCCCGCCACGCCGGTCGTCGCCCGCGATCAACCGGCTGCGGCTTCCCAGCCGAATATTCCCCGCGCTGCTACCCAGCGTTTCGAGCAGCAGGCCGTCATCACCGGTATCACCCGACCGCAGCGTCACCGTACCGATCCCGACGATATCGCCATCGGTCGAACTGACGCGGAACTGGCCACCCGCGCGCTGCGTCACCGGGTCCGTCGCGCCCAGCGTCACGCCGCGTCCCGACAGCAGCACGTCGCCACCGGCGGTGACGTTGCCGGCGATGCTCAGCGCCCCGCCCGATGCGACCGAAAAGTCGTCGCGGGTCTGCACCGCGCCGCCAAAGCTCGCCGAACCGCTGGCGCCGGCGACGATGTCCGCGTCGCGATTGTCGGCGCGCAGCGCGCCGTCGACCAGCAGCCGGGCGACGCCGCCGGTCGCCGCCGCATCGCCCGCGACCGTCACGCCGTTGACCGCCGCCGCCGGCTTGCCCGCCGACAGGACGATCCCGCGCGACCCGGCGCTGGCGGTGGTCACCGCCGCCGACACCTGCAGCAGCGAATCGGTCAGCGTATCCTGCGATGCCAGCGCGAAGATGGCGTTGTTGCCCGCCACCGTGCCGCGCACATATTGGCTGGTGCCCGCGACCGCGCTGCCCCGGTTGATCGTCACCGACAACGGGCTGCCCGAACGATAGTCGAGCGTCACGTCGCTGGCGGTGACGAAGGCGACATCCTGTCCCTCCGCCACGAACTCGCCATGCGCGTCGATCTTGGGGGCCAGCATCACCAGCCCGCGCGTGCTGCCGTCGACGCGCAGCTTCGCGCCCTGTTCGACGGTGATCGCCGACTGGCTGCCTGCGCTGGCCTGCAACCGATAGCTGTCGCCTGCCCGCACGAAATCCTCAGGCGATATGTCCAGCGTGGTCAGCACCAGCGACCCGGTGTTGAACGCCGCCTTCGACCCGACCAGGATGCCGTTCGCATTGTGCACCCACACCGCGACATTGGCATCGCTGGTCAGCTTGCCGAGCAGTTGCGATGGGTTGCCCGACACGTCACGGTTCAGCACCGCAATATCCCCGCGCAGCCCGCCGAGCAGCCGGCCGTCGGTGAAGTTGACCTCCTTGCTTTCAGGGATGTTGAACCCGTTCCAGTCGATGACGGTGTTCCGCCCGCGCAGGTCGACGCGCAACCGGTTGCTGCTGTCCTTGAAATCCGGCCGCAGCCCGTCGGTCCGTACGTCGCGCACGTCGCTTTCGGTCGGCAACCGCACCTGCGCGCTCTGCGCCACCGCCAATGCCGGGAACAGCGCCCCGCAGGCGGTGGTGAGCACGAGAGCGGCGCGAAGGCGGCGGGCGGTGGCGACGACGGGCATCGGCATTTCCTATCGGGCGCGATCGCGCAGCTGCGCGGTCAACGAAACGAGCACACGCGCTGGCGGACGACGTTCGTCGAGCAGCAGCGCCTTGTCGAGCGGCTTGGCATAGGCGACGTCGAGCACGACGCTGCCGGGCAGCGACAGCCGGACGCCGCCACCGACACTCTTGAAATTGCGCGGCCCCTCGATCGCGGTACGGTCGAGATTGCGCAGGTACAGATGGTCGTAAAAGCCGAAGAACTGTGCCTGGACCGGCGACCAGAGCGGCACATCGGCCCGCGCCTCGAACCGGCCGCCGACCGCATGGTCGCCGCTGTTCGAACCGGGATCATAACCGCGCCCGATCGTCAGGCTGCCCAGCGCAAACTCCTCGTAATTGAGCAGCGGGTCGTTCGACCATTGGAACTGCCCCTGCGCCGCGATGCTGAAAATCGGCCCCACGCTGACGGTCGCGTCGACCGCGCTGCGGAACACCAGCGCCTGCGGGTTGCCGTTCAGCCGCGACGTCAGCACACCGTCGGCGAAGCGACGCTCGCTGGCGTCGAGGATGCCCAGCCCCTTGCGCAGCTCGCCACTCGCCGCGATCGACAGCCAGACATTGCCGTTCGCATCGACGAACTGCTTGTCGCCATCCAGCCCGACAAACACCACGCGCAGCTTGTCGCGGGTCAGCGTCACCGCATCGCTGCCACCGCCGACGCGCGAAATCTGGTCGATATAGTCCAGCCCGCCGCGCACCCGCGCATTCGACCGGATCGACCGCGCCAAGGGCCGCGCGACGTCGAACCCGGCGATCAGCGTATTGGTGCGCAGGTCGAGCGCCCCCAGATCGGGCCGCGACCATGCATAGGTTGCCCGCGCGCCGAAGCTGGTGCCGGCGCTGTCGACCTCGAAGATATGGCCGCCCTGCACGATGAACTGTTCGGGGAAATCGACCGCCGCCGACGCGCCCAGATAGGTGATGTCGCCCAACCCGGTCAGCCCGTACAGCTCACCGCGCGCATAGACCGTTTCGCGACCGAGCAACGCCGAATTGTAATTCTGGACATTGGCGAACAGGGCAAAGCGGCGCGAGCTGACCGTCAGGTCGCCGATCACATCGCCCTGTTTGCCGCCCGACGCGCGCAGCGACAGCGCCACGTCGAGCCCCGGCACGTCACCGGCCAGCAGCAGCAGCCTCTCCGCCTCACGCTCGTTCAGCGGGTCCATCGCCTGGATCTGCGCCAGCCTGCGCCGCAGCAACGGTTCATAACGTCCGGCATCGCCGCGCACACGCAGTTCGACGATGCGCGCGGTCACCACCTCCAGCCGCAGCACGCCGCCCGTAATCTCCTGCGCCGGAATCTGGACCGACGCGATCCAGCCTTCGGACCGCAGCGCGGCGTTGGCGCGGTCGCGGATCTCGCACACCGTGGCGATCGACTGGTCACCAGTCGGTGCCTGCACCTTGGTCAGCGCCTGGGCGATTTCCGGCTGCAACGGTGCGCCATCGGCCCGGCTGAATGCCACCCGGTTCAGCGACACGCGCAGCGGCGAGTCCGCGAACGGGCAGTTGCCGATCGCGAACGCACCGCGCGAATCCACATCGGCGCGCGGCGCCCGGTCCGTTTCCGGCACGGGCGGGGTCACCTCCTGCCGGCTGGGCAGTGGTGCCACCTGCGCCCATGCGGTCGCGGGAACGGCCAACGCGACCGCCCCCGCCAGCAGCTTCCAACGTCCCGAACCCGGCTTCCGCAACACTATCTTCCCCCTTGTTGCCGGCGCCGGTTGACCCCGTGTCGCCGACGATCTTTGCCCGATTAATCGTAGTCTTCGTAATATATCTGATCGAGCTGCCACCCGTTCCTGCCCAGCGCGAACTCCATGTCGCCGATGCGAATGCGGTCCTTCGCCCAGGTCGGATCCACCTTTACCGTGCGCGTGGCTTCAAGCAGCTGGCGCTGGGTCTGGCCCTCACCATCGACGTTGTTCGGGTTGTCGAGCAGCTTCTTCAGCACCGGCCCGACCTGAGCAGGCGTCAGGCGATGCTTGGGGCTGTCGTCCAGATCGCCATGCTGCATCACCGTCGGTGCGCTGAGCGCAGCAATCCCCGCTGCATCGTTCGCCAGCGCCGCCGTGCGGAACCTGGTCCAGAACTCGTCCAACGACTGGCCCGTCGCCGCAGCGGACGGGGTCGCACTCGCCTCCACCGGCGGCGTAACCGGCGCGACCGGGGCCTCGGCCGGCGCCTCCACTGGCACCGCGGCGTCCGTCGCGTTCGCCTCGACCGCCGTTTCTGCGCCGCCACAAGCTGACAGCAACAGCAGCGCGCCCAGCCCGATCGTCATCGTTCCCGGTCCCTTCATCGTCCCTCCGGCCAGCGCATGGCCTTCACCGTATATTTGTTGAGCGGGTAGCTGGAGACCTTTACCTGGTTCCCCTGATTGCCGCCCAGCAACTGGATATGCGTCGCGGTCTGCCCGACGAAGAACGCCACGTGATTTCCCGACGACGATCCGGTCGCGCCGTCGACACCGCGCGGCGTGCGATAGATATGGACGATGCAGCCATAGCGCGGTTCGCGCAGCGCCGTGCCGAACTTGCCCCAATCCGCCGCCCGCGCGCTGCGGATGCCGCGAATGCCGGCCTGTTCGAGGCACCAGTTCACGAACGACGCGCACCACGCAACCTCGTCGGTCTTGGCGGCCAGCGTGGTGGTGGCGTGATATTCGACGATGCGCGGATTATGGCTGCGCCCGGCGACTTCGGACACGCCCTTCTCGGCCAACGCCACCCGCATCCACGGTGCACCGATGGTCGATCCGGGCGGCTCCAGCTGCGCGCTGCGATGCGGTGCCGGACGTGCAGCGGCTGCGGGACGCGCCTGTGCACGCCGGGTCGCGGTCGCTGTACCGCCCATCCCGCGCCCCAAAGGTGCATCGCCGATCGGCAGGTTGCGGATCGACGGCGCCGTCACCGCACGGGTCGGCGTGCCGGTAGAGGATCGCGCGGCGGACGGCGTGCGGGGCAGCGCGGCACCGGTAATGCCCAGGCTGGACCACGTCTTCGCACCGACCACGCCGTCGACCTCCAGCCCGCGGCTCTGCTGAAAACTGCGAACTGCACGCTCGGTCGCCGTGCCGAACACGCCGTCGAGGTCCAACGGTGGGCGGGGACGTGCCGTCGTGTTCAACAGATGCTGCAACATCTGGACCTGCTGGCCCCGGGCGCCTCGATCGATCTCTCCAAATCGCACGATTCCGTCTCCGCCTTTCAATAGGCGCAACGTTGAACGTTCCGCCTTCGCAATGGATGCATCATTTACCGTCTTTTGTCGGTCCGCCCCCGCAACAGAGTCAGCGCGATCAGCAGCACCAGCGAGTCGATGGCGACCAGCGCCAGCCAAGGGCTGGTCCATTTGTCCATGTTGACCGTCCGCCCGTAATAGGGTGGCCCGGCGCCATAGGCCTCGTTCAGCATGTCTGCGCTGATCCAGACCGCCCCGGCGACCATGAGCGCCGCCAATATCCAGCGCAGCACGCGCATCAGTAACGCACCGTGACCGTCACGAAGCAATCGGGCGACGGCCCGACCATCTCCCGCAATCGCGCCACGAAACGTCTCATGTCGTTGGTCAGGTCGATGCAGCCGGCGCTGCCCGGCGTCGAACCACCATGGATGAAGAAGCCGCCGCGCCTGTGCGTCACGGTCGCCGGCATGACGTGCAACGTGACGCGGTAATCGCCCCAAGGCGCGGCCTGATCGTAGCGATACCAGGACCGTTCCCACAGTTCGGCCGGGTTGATCCAATATTCACCGGCGGGGATCGGTCCCTCGCCGCCCAGACGCTGTCGTTCGGCCGAGTAGTCGAAATTGCCGCGCGCATCGGGCCTTCCCGATACCGCGGACCATGAATATTGAAGCCTGGGTCCACGCAGGGTCAGCGTGCGCCCGTCGAACAGGATATGCACCGGGGACCGGCCGCATTGCGGCACCGCCGGATCGCCGCGCTCATGCGCATATCGGTCTTGAGGCATATAACGCTCCTCTCGATCCCCCCGAGGATAGGTCGCGACCGTAACTCGCTGCAATCACGCGACCGCCCCATCCGCCGCGCCGGAAGCACCATCGAACCGATAGGTCAGCGCGTCGCCATCCACCGCGACCGCGATCGAGCGCACCTCGTCCCCGCGCATCCGCCGTTCGAGCAGCGCGACCGACATGTCGGGCAGCATCGAATTGGTCAGGATCGCATCGATCATCCGTCCGCCCGACGCCGCTTCGGTGCAGCGTTCGACGATATGGTCGACCACCGCCGGATCGATGGTGAGCGCGATGCCGTGATTGTCGCGGATGCGCCGCTCGATCCGGCCGAGATGCAGCCGGACGATCCCCGCAAGCATGTCCTTGCTCAGCGGATAATAGGGCAGCACCGACAGCCGCCCCAGCAACGCCGGCGGAAACACCTTGAGCAATTCGGGGCGCAGCGCCGTCGCCAGCGCATCGGGCGTCGGCGCCGTTTCCTCATCCTCGGTCAGTGTCGCGATCAGGTCGGTCCCGACATTGGAGGTCAGCAGGATCACCGTGTTGCGGAAATCGATATGCCGCCCCTCGGCATCGTTCATGAACCCCTTGTCGAACACCTGGAAGAACATCTCATGGACGTCGGGGTGCGCCTTCTCGACCTCATCGAGCAGCACCACCGAATAGGGCCGCCGCCGCACCGCTTCGGTCAGCACCCCGCCCTGCCCATACCCGACATAGCCGGCAGGAGCGCCCTTCAGCGTCGAGACGGTATGCGCCTCCTGAAACTCGCTCATGTTGATGACGATCATTGAATCGTCGCCGGAAAACAGCAGCTCGGACAACGCGTGCGCGGTCTCGGTCTTGCCGACGCCCGACGGGCCGCACAGCATGAACACGCCGACCGGCTTGGCCGGATTGTCCAGTTTCGCGCGGCTGGTCTGGATGCGCTTGGCGATGGCGTCCATCGCATGATCCTGGCCGATCACCCGTGCCTTCAGCGCGGTGCCGATCGTCAGCACGCTTTCGATCTCGTCCTTGACCATCCGCCCGACCGGGATGCCGGTCCAGTCGCCGACGACCGCCGCGATTGCATCGCCATCGACCACGCCGAAGACCATCGGATCGTCGCCCGCCGCCTCACGCGCAGCTGTCAGCGCAGCATCCAGCGCATCGCCGTCATCGCCCTCCCGCGCGGCACGTACCGCGTCCAGTGCCTCGCGCTCGGCGGTCCATTTCGTCTCGACCGCCTCGACCGCAGCCCGCGCCTCTTCGATCGCCTCGTCCAGTTCAGCCAGCCGGTCGTCGCGGCGATAACGTTGCTGCGTCTCGCGCTCGACGACGCCGCGTTCCGCCTCCAGCAGTTCCAGCCGCCGCCGCCGGTCCTCGACCGCCGCCGGGGTGGCGTGCTGCGACACCGCGACGCGCGCGGCGGCGGTGTCGAGCAGGCTGACCGCCTTGTCGGGCAGTTGCCGCGCGGGCACGTAACGCTGCGACAGGGTGACCGCCGCGCTCACCGCTTCGTCGAGCACGACGACGCCGTGATGCTGCTCCATCGCCCCGACCACCGACCGCAGCATGTCGACCGCGACATCCGTCTCCGGCTCGGCCACGTCGACCGGCTGGAACCGGCGGGTGAGCGCCGGGTCCTTTTCAAAATACTGGCGATATTCGGCATAGGTCGTGGCGGCGATGGTGCGCAGCCGCCCGCGCGCCAGCGCCGGTTTCAGCAAATTGGCGGCGTCGCCCGTCCCCGCCTGCCCGCCCGCGCCGACCAGCGTATGCGCTTCGTCGATGAACAGGATCACCGGGCTGGCCGCGCCCTCGACCTCGTCGATCACCTGGCGCAGCCGCTTCTCGAACTCGCCCTTCACGCCCGCGCCGGCCTGCATAAGTGTCACATCGAGTGCGCGCAGCGTCACTCCTTTCAACGCGGGCGGGACGTCGCCATCGGCGATGCGCCGCGCGAACCCTTCTACCACCGCGGTCTTGCCGACGCCTGCCTCACCGATCAGGATCGGGTTGTTCTGCCGCCGCCGCAGCAGCACGTCGATCAGCTGGCGGATTTCGCCGTCGCGCCCGACGACCGCGTCGATTTCGGCGGCACGCGCCTTGGCGGTCAGGTCGCTGGAGTAGCGCGCCAGCGCCTCGCCCGCCGGGGCCGGACCGCTCGCCGCCGCCGGAGCGCCCGGTTCGATCGACGCGACCGACGTCGTCTCGGCCGATGGCTTCACGATCGCATCGAACTCCGCGCCCAGCCGGTCGGCGGCGATCTTGCGCCACTCGCCACTCGTCGCGAACAGCGCGTTGCGCAGCGTCGGCGTGCGCAGCATCCCGTAGAGCAGATGCCCGGTGCGCACCTTGCCCGCACCGAATTGCAGCGAGGCATAGAGCCAGCCCTTCTCGATCGCCTCCTCGACCTGCGGCGCGAAGTCCGAGATCGCCGACGCCCCGCGCGGCAATATGTCGAGCGCACCGACGATATCGCGCGCCAGCACCGCATCGTCGATGCCGAACGCCGCCCGGATCGCGGCAATGTCGCCGGTCGAATCCTGGACCAGCAGATGCAGCCAATGGACCAGCTCGACATAGGGGTTGCCACGCATCCGGGCGAAGCCGGTGGCGGATTCGATCGCCTGCAGCGCGCTGGCGTCGAGGCGGCCGAACAGGGCGGTACGGCTGATATCGGTCATGCGGATCCTTGTCGGTCGATGGGCGGGACGCGGGTCGGACGGGTTATCGCACGGTGCGTTTCATGTCGGCGATCGACTGTGCGCCGGCCAGCGACGCCTGTTCCGACCGCGCGGCATCGATCGCGAAGCGGTTGGTCGCGGCGTCCCAGGTAAAGGCGATCGGTTCGAGCACCTCGGCATTCGGCGAATAGGCCTTGAACACCACGCCGATGCTGGTCGGTTCGCCGGGCGACAATATGCCCGCCGCGACCGGCCCGCCGCAGGCGGTGGCTTCATAATCGCCCTGCCCGATCGTCGGGACCAGCGTGACGCGGTCGCCCTGTATCACGCCCGCAAAGCATCCCGGCACATCGGGCGCCAGCGTCGCCTCGCCCGTCACCAGCGTCGCGACCTCGCGCTCACCCGCTACCAACCGGAACGACTGGGACCGGCTCACCTCTACCTCGCTCCATCCATTGCGCCTGGCGCCCGCTTCGGCCGCGGCGAGGCTGGCCGCGCTTGCCGCGCCGGACAGCTTGACCGTCGTCGCCGCCTGTGTCGGGGCGGGTGCCGGCGCTGGCGTTTCGTCGACGACCGCAGGCGACGCGGCATTGTCGGCGACCCCTTCGGCCGACTGGCCCTCCGGCGCGGCGCCACAGGCGGCCAGCGACAGCCCGGCCAGATACAGCATGAATTTGGGCATGATCGGCCTCCTCACTGCGCGGCATATTTCTGGTAATTGGTCCGCATCTTTTCGTCGTATTTGTATTTCCGGTAGCTCGGCCCGTTGTAGATGCGCGCGAACTCCGACCAGCTGCGGTTGCGGATCGCCGACAACAGCCGCCGGTCGGCGCGAACGAAGGCGATGAACGCCTCGACCTGCAGCAGCAGCGACTTCTTCATCGCGGCGACGAACGCTTCGACCGACGAATGGCCCGCCTGGACATGGTTTTCGCCCAGTATCTGGAACGCGCCCCAGCTCGCCGATTTCAGCGCGGCGGCACGGTCGAGCGCCATCGCCCGCTCGAGCTTGGGATATTGTTCGGAATCGCGGCCATAGCCACCCGGCGTTGCGTTGCAGATATCGGGATGGGCGGCGGCAAAGCGGCCATTGGTGTGTTTGTGGAATTTGTGGCGTTCGAACAGGATCGTCGGGCGGCCCTGCGAGTCATACGGACCGCGAATGGCGACCTCGGCCTCCACCACCGCCTTCACCGCTGCCGTTTCGCATCCCAGCCGCGCGGCGATGTCGACATAGGTCGCCTCGCTGATCCCGCCCGGCCCTGCCTTTCCGCCAGCGGCCGGCCGCGGTGCGGGGGTCGCGGGCGCGCCACCTGCCGGTCGTGGTGCGGGTGGCGGGGCGGCCGGACGTGGCCCCGCCGGCGCGCGGCTGAGCGCGGTCAAGGTCGGGCCGCCGGGATCGACCACGCCATCGGGCTTGCCGAAGCGCAGCACCTGCGCCTGGTACCGCGCGATCGCGGCGGCGGTGCGCGGGCCGAAAATGCCATCCTCGCGCAGGACTTCCTGTCCGGCAACACGCCCGCGCGCGCGGTTCAACAGGCTCTGGATCGTGCGGACATCGGCCGTGCGATTGGGTCGCCGTGGACCAACCGGCGTTGCGATCATCATCGTTCCGCTTCCTTTCGTGTCGCCCCCGTTGCCACGCCCCCACCCCGCCTGAGATGCGCGTCACGGCGCACCCCTGCACCACCGCCGCCCAGCCAGCCGCTCCACCCGAGCCGCGTCGCGCCGTCCAGCCGTGCCGGCGTCGCATGTGCCGCGTCGATCTCCAGCGCGACGTCCCACTCCAGATGGCTGGGCGCGAAGGCGTCGAGCGCCTCCGACAGGATCGCGAAGCGGCTGCCCGAGGGGAGCAGCGCGGCATAATCGGCCGGCGACCTTGCCCGGATGACGACACGGAACGCATCGCTCACCACCTTGGCCCGCCCGCCCAGCATCACCTCGTCACCCAGCCGCGCGAACTGCCGACCCAGCCGGGTGCGGTCGTCGGCATCGATGTCGCGCCAGCGCGGCTGATATTCCTCGATCCGCACCGCCTGCCCCAGCAGATGCGTCAGCGCGTCCTCGATCGCCCCGGCGCTGCGCCGTCCGGCGAACAACGCGGCATAATGCACCCGCCCCGCCGCCGGGAACGCAGCATCCGGCCGCACGCCGTCGCCGGCCCCGGTCAGCCGCGCCAGCCCTTGGGCGAAGCGGTCATCCTCCGGCCGGTCGGCCTGCGCGGCGGGCTGTGAATCGCTCCACGCGCGAAAGAAGAATTGCAGCATGCGCCCGGCCAGCAGGTCGAGCCAGCGACCGAACGGCCGCGACCGGGCGTAGCGCCGCTCGAACGTCGCGAACTCGGTGATATGCTGCGGCAACGGCCCCATCGGCCCGGTCAGTCCCAGCCAATATCCACCGACCCGCGCCCGCCCGTCGCGGATTTCGACCTCGGCCAGCGTCGAATCGGGGAAGGCGAGCGAAGGCACCTGCGTCAGGTCGGCAACGCTCTGCGCCGGCCGCCGCGCCCGCCCGACCCGCGGCAGGTGCCGCGCCCGCGCCTCGGCCCCCCGGACGATCGGGAACAGGCCGAACCGCTTGGTTTCGGCCGCCGCCTCGCCCAGGAAGGTCAGATGGTCGGTCGGCGACCGATCCTCAGCGGCCATCGCTGAAACTCCCCTTCATTGGCGCTCGTGACCCAGGTTTCGGTGAAGCTGTTGATGCTGCTGAATTCCGCCAGGAAGCGTTCGAGGACGGCGGAGAACAGGAACATCCGCCCCTTGTCGAACGCCGCGTCGTCCAGCGTCACATGGATGCGATGCCCGCGCGCGATCGACATGCGGTCCATCCCCGGGACCCGCCGCGCGACCCGTTCGGATCGGATCGCGGTCACCCCGTCGACCTGCCGCCGCGACGCGGCATCGTCCTGCCGCCCATAAAGCGCCAAATGATCGCGCAGCACGCCCGGATCGCTGCCGTCCTGCGGCGCCAGGGTCGTGTAGTTGGGCGTCAGATGGCCGATCAGCCGCCACGCCGCATCGCCCAGCCCCATCGGCGGCTGCGGCCGGGTCGGCGCGCGCAGCACGCTGACGGTGCGCGCCGGCACGCCCGACACGGTGAAATGATGGTCGCCGCGAAAGGTCAGCAGTTCGGGCAGCTCGCGGTTCGTCACCAGCGCCCGCACCGCCAGTTCGTCCACCCCGTCCAGCCGCGCGGCATCGCCCGGCGAGGTCAGCGCGATCCATGTCTCCGTCCCGGTATATTCCCCGCGCCGCCGCAGCCGCCGTTCGCGGGTCGACAGCCGGCGCGGCCGCAACTGCGTGGTGTAGAACAGCGCCTCGTTCCAGTCGTACAGCAACGCGCCCGGCGCATAGAGCGGAGCGACGGTGCGTGCATCGACATTGTTCGCGGCATAGGCCTGCACATCGAGGATGCGGAACACCTCGTAATCCAGCGGGCGGGCGCGGTCGGGCACGACATGATGTTCATGTTCGAAACGCGACACCCGCACCCGGCCCAGCTGTTTTTCGAACAGGTTGATCGCCGGCGTCGCGAACAGGCGGAAGTTCGACGGGTCGAGCGCATTGTACAGGATCTGCGCCGATCGCGAGAACAGCAGCACCACGTCGCACGCGGTCGGGCTGACCCGGAACGCCCGGCCCAGCCCCTTCAGGTCGACGAACAGGAAACGTTCGGGACAGGCGAAATATTCGGTCAGCAACCGATAGCCGCGGAACGAGCGCAATTCGGGTGGCAACAGCGCCTGATCGTCGTCGAACCCGACCTGGCCCGGTTCGGGCAACCGCATCCACCCGTCCGGCCCCGCCGCCGCATCGGCCGACCGGGCGATGGTCGCCACCGTTTCGCCGACGATCTGGCGATAGAGTTCGGCCGGCACCGCCTCCGACCCCGCCAGATAGAGCGGCAGCGTATCGGGCAGAACCTGCGGCAATGCCGCGCCGCCGGTCGCCTCGAACCGCAGCCGCAGCCCCGCCTCCGCCCGCACATCGGCGGCGGTGGCAAAGGGCGCGACCGCCGCACGGCTGGGGAGATATTCGGCCTGGGTGATCTTCAGCGGCCACAGCGTCACGTCATGCGCGGTGCGGAATTCGACCGCCACACCATTCTGTTCGGTCGCGGTCGCGGTCAGCGGCGTGCCGCGCGGGACGACATAGCCCTTGGTCAGGATGGGATCGCCGTCCTTCGGCTCGAACCCGGCGATGCACATCGACGGCGTCGGCGCCAGATAATGCGGCTGGACCGCATGCAGCAGGTGATGGGTGAATTCGGGATACTGGTCCGCGATCTTCAGCTGTACGCGGGCACCCAGATAGGCGACCCCCTCCAGCAGACGTTCGACATAGGGGTCGGGATCGGTCGGCGTCTTCAGCCCCAGCCGCCCGGCCACCGCCTCATGTTCGATCCCGAACGCCCGCGCCTCTTCGCGCAGATAGGCGAGTTCGTCGTTGTAATAGCGCAGCAGGCGCGGATCGATGCCGGTGGTCATGCGCTCATTCGCGGACATTGACCGACGCGGTTTCCGCCTCGACCTCGGTACGGAACTTGACCGGCATCGTCTGCGCCGCCGCGGTGATATCGCCCTGGATCAAATAGGTCAGCGCGTGCGGATCGCTCGGGTCCTCGACCGGATCGACCGTCAGCCCCTCGCGCGACAGGCGCGGTTCGAACAGCCGGATCGCGCGCCGGATCTCCCGCGCGCGCGCCAGCAAAGCGCGCCGGTCGAGCGTGCGGCCGGCAAGGTCGCTCAGCCCATAGTTGAGCACGGATTCCCGAACGTGCGGATAGGGTTCGAGGTCGACCAGCGATTCGAGACTGGTGGTGTTGAACAGCCACGCCAGATCGCGCCGAATCGTGGCGCGTAGCGCGGTTTCGTTGAACCGTTCCAGCTTGGGCACCGAATAATAGCGGAATTTCTCGCGCGCGACCGCCGGCACCGCCTCGTCATCGTCGCGCATTCCCGAGATATCGAGATCGGCGACCAGCTTGTCGTAAAGCGTCGGCGTCAGCCGTTGCTGCACCGCCACGGGGTCAGCCGAGCTCGACCGAGCGGACCGACAACAGCCCGCGATCCTCGCCATCCGACGCGGTCCACAGCCGCTGACCCACGCCATGCCCGTCATCGCGCCATCCGGTCGCCCTGGCCGCCAGCTCAGCCGGATCGGCGGACAGGTCGGGATAGCGCGCGGGCAGCAGCGCGGCGATGCGCGGTCCGGCCTTCAGCGTCAGCTCGACCGGATACCACACGATGTCGCGCAGGTCCTTCGGCCCTTCCGACGTGATCTTCGCCACCGCATCGAACGGCAGCAATCCATACCGCCCGCCGATGATCGCCTCGATCACCGGGCCGAAGCGCGGGTCGGCATCGGCGATCCAGTCGACCGCCACGCCGTCCAGCGTGCCCGGCGTGTTCGGCGCGTCGTCGAACGCCGCCGCGCGGACGTCGTCGGCCTGTTCGGCGGCACCGGTCGCCGCCAATTGCAGCGCCTCTGCCACCCCATCGGCCCAGTCCGATCCGCCATGAATGATTGCGCGTTCGCGACCGGCCATCACCGCCGCGCGCGTCGCCTCCGCATCGATCGCCTGTCCATAAACGACCGACAGCATCTGCGCCTCGGGCGACAATTGCGCCAGCGCGGCGAGATGGGTCTTGGCCTTGGCCCAGTCGCCCTGCACCGCCAGCAACTGCCACAGGAACAGCCGGGTCGGGACATGGCCCGGATCGGCCTTGACGACTTCGACCAGGACGCGGCGCGCCCCGTCGAAGTCGCCGGCACGCAGCAGGTCGTCGGCCTGCGAACCAGTATCGACGACCGCCGCCATCGCGTCAGCCCGCCTCGTTCTGGCGGATGTCGTAATAGGCGGTGACGACGCCGCCGTCCTTGCCACCCTGCGCGTTCTGCGCCTGATAGTCGAACGTCACCTTCGCACAGTTGAACGTGACCGATTCCATGATCGCATCGCCGCCCGACGCCCCGTTGTTATGGATGTCGGACACGATGATGTCTTCGAGCTTGATCTTGTAATAGGTCAGCGGGTTGTTGCCGTCGCCCGCCTTCTGCGAATAGATGATCGCTTCCTTGATGTGCTTGCCCGAAGCGCAATGCTTGAACAGCAGCGGCGACGACTTGTCGACTTCCTTCTGGATGCGGATGTCGGAGATTTCGGCCTTGCCCGAACCACCGCCGGCGCCGCCGCTGTGGAACGAACCATGCTGCACCGCGCCGAAATCGAACGAGATGATATCGATTTCGCCCTGGTGGTTCTTCTTGGACGATTCACCCTGGACACCGTCAATTTTGAGAAACAGATCGACTGCCATTGACTTACTCCCGTTACAAACCGTGAAAGCCCGGACGGAAAAAGGTTACGTCAGGACTTGGGCAAGCGTGAAACCATGCTTAGCGCCACATCCATCCCTTCGAGCTGGTAGTGCGGCACGAACATGAACTTCCCCTTGTAATATCCCGGGTTCTCCTCGTCTGGGATCACCTCGATCTTGGCCTGCTTCAATGGCAGGCGGGCCTTGGTCTCCTCGTTCGACGTCGTCGGCGAACCGTCGACATATTGGAGGACCCAATTGTTGAGATCGCGCTGAAGCTGTTCGGCTTCCCGCGATCCGCCGACCCAGTCGCGCACCATGCACTTCAGATAATGTGCAAAGCGGCAGCTGGCGAAGATATAGGGCAGGCGCGCCGACAGATTGGCGTTGGCGGTCGCTTCCTTCTTGTCATAGGCGGCGGGCCGGTGGACGGTCTGCGCGCCGATGAACGTCGCCTGGTCGGTATTCTTGCGATGGACCAGCGCCATCAGCCCGGCGGCGGACAGCTCCGCCTCGCGCCGGTCGGAAATGGCGATTTCGGTCGGGCATTTGTAATCGATGCCGCCCTCGTCGGTCGGGAAGGCCGCCGTCGGCAGCTCCTCCACGGTGCCGCCCGATTCCACGCCGCGGATGCGGGTGGTCCAGCCATAGGTGTTGAACGCTTCGGTAATGCGCGTGCCCATCGCATAGGCGGCGTTCAACCACAGATGATGGTCGTGCGCGCCGCCGGCATCCTCCTCGAAATCGAATTCCTCGACCGGTTCGGTCTTGGCACCGTATAGCGGACGCCCGAGGAAGCGCGGCAGGGTCAGCGCCAGATAGCGGCTGTCCTCCGACGCGCGGAACGAACGCCATGCGCCGTAATCGGTCGCGTCGAACAGCTTGCCCAGATCACGCGGGTTCGACAGCTCGGTCCAGCTGTCCATGCCCAGCAGCGACGGCGCGGCGGCGGCGATGAACGGCGCATGGGCCGCGGCCCCGATCCGCGACAGCCCGCGCATGACCTCCAGATCGGGGGCGCTATGGTCGAAGCTGTAGTCGCAGACGAACGCGCCATAGGGCTGTCCGCCCAGCTGGCCGAACTCGTTCTCGTAGATCTTCTTGAACAGCGGGCTCTGATCCCACGCCGCGTCGCGATACTGGCGGAACATCCGCCGCGCCTCTTCCTTCGACATGTTCATCACGCGGATTTTCATGTCTTTGCCGGTCGAGGTGTTCATGACGAGGTAGTTGAGGCCGCGCCATGCCGATTCCATCGCCTGGAATTCGGGATGGTGGATGATCTGGTTGATCTGTTCGGTCAGCTTGCGGTCGATCGCCGCGCGCATCGCGTCGACCGTCGCGAACACGTCGCCGCCGACGATCTGCGCGTTCGACAGCGCCTGTTCGGCCAGCGTCTGCACCGCCTGTTCGATGCGCGACCGGCGTTCCTCGGTCGCGGGCTTGAATTCCTTTTGCAGCAGCGCCTGGAAATCGCTCACTTCTTCCGAAGTGGCGGGCGCGGTGTCGTTGCTCTGGCTGAAGGCTTCCTGGGCCATGGTCCGCTCCTGTTCGCTACCGGGGTTCAGGCCTGGGGTGCCGACGGGGCGCCGTCAGCCTCGCTCCGGGCCGCCGCGCGTTCGGCGAGCAGCGCCTTCAGCAGCGCCGGGTCGTTCAGCACCTTGTCGAGCAGGTCCTGCGCCCCGTGCTTGCCGTCCATGTACGACAGCAGGTCCTCCAGCTGGGTGCGGGCCTCCAGCAGCTTGGCGAGCGGTTCGATACGCTTGGCGATCTGTCCGGGCGAAAAGTCATTCATCGAATTGAGCGTCAGGTCGACCGCCAGCTTGCCCTCGCCGGTCAGCGTGTTGTCGACGGCAAAGGCGACGCGCGGAGCGATCGCCTCCATCCGCTGGTCGAAATTGTCCATGTCGAAATCGACGAATTCGCGGGATTCGGCGGCCTTCTTGTCCTTCAGGCTCTTGCCCGACAGGTCGGACATCACGCCCATGACGAAAGGAAGTTCGACTTTCTGGCGCGCGCCGTAAGTTTCCACTTCGTATTCGATATGCACCCGGGGCTTGCGATTTTCCCTGATGAAACGCTGCCCGCTCTTGATCGCCATGTATCCGCATCCCTTCTGACGTTTCGGCCGGACCAGAACTCTGACCCGGCGCCCTGCTGTCGCACCGCAATCACATGAGGTCGGATCCCCCGTCCGTTTCGTTTCTGGAACGTAATACGCTCAAGGCCTCGTTTCGGCTCCCTGGTGCAATGTCATCTAGGATCGAAACGAAGTCCATTGTGATCCACCCCTTGATTCGGACGAGTGCTATCGGAATCGGGCTGGATGGTTCGGCACGTCCGTAATAGTCGATGATGGAATCGATTGCCCTTGCCACATCGTCGCGCGACGCGATCCGCCCTGGCGCCGATGCAGGTGATGTGATTGCAATTGCGGGCGAATCGCCCGCGTCCCCTGCCGCGGGTTCGGCCGGTTCGGCGGCGCCGAAGCTGCGCATCGCGTCGAGGATCGAATCGATCGTGTCATAGGTCGCGGCGAAGTTGGTGCCGGTCTGCCCGACCGCTTCCGACCGTTCGGACAACACCCGGTCGGTGCGCAGGATCGCGGCACGGAGCGCTTCCAGTTGTTCGCGTTCCTCGACGATGCGGTCGACCGGCGTATCGGCCAGCGCCGCGCGGAACGGGCCATAGCCGTCGGCCGCCGCGCCCTCCGCGGCAAAGCGTTCGAAATCGCCGCCGGAAAAGCTGCCGAGCCGCGGATGGTCGATCAGCGGCACCCGGCGCAGCGGGGCGAGAAACTCGCCGATCCGCACCAGCGATTCGCATGCCCCGCGCCGCCCCTCGACGCCATATTCCTCGACGCTCGGATGCACGCTGTCCCAGAAGCGCTCGACATAGCCCGCCAGCAGGTCGAGCGCGTCGCCGACCACCGCCAGCCGCCCGGCGCGCGCGCCGGCCCGCGCCAGATACACCGCCAGCCACAGGTCGCGGGTCTCGCCCATCTGCGCGACGATCGCGCGGATCGTCGCGTCCCAGTCGACCTCGTCCGGTGGCGATGCGAACGCCTGTTCGATCACTTCCCGCGCGGGGTCGTAGGACAGGTCGGGGCCGGCCGGCGCGTCGTCCGACACCGGCTGCAACAGGGTTTCCCGGTCGATCATGGTCACGGCCGCCGCCGGCGCGATCAGGAGATCAGCTCGGCTTCGACCCGGCGGTTGGCGGGACTGGTGGCGCTGCGTCCGGGCAGCGGCTGCGACGATCCGAATCCGCGCGTCTCCAGCCGCGACGGTGCGACGCCGCGCGCGATCAGATAGTCGGCGACCCGCTGCGCCCGGCGGACCGACAGCGGCACGTTGATGCCGCGCCCGCCGCGCTCGTCGGTATGCCCCTCGATCCGGAAGCGGCGGCCCTGCAGTTCGGGCATCAGCAGCGACCGGGCGAAGACCTGCGCCGCCGCCTCGCCCTGCGGGGTCAGCCGGTCGGAATTGAGTTCGAACCCGATCATCAGGTCGGCCCGGCGGCCCGAACCGGGGTTGGCGGTCGGCGCGGCGGCGGCGGCATAGGCGCGCGTGCCGACGCTGCGGCCACTACGCCCCGAGCGTTCGGCGACCGCGCCGCGCGCCGGCCGGCGCTGGGTCC
Organism: Sphingomonas sp. ABOLH; assembly: GCF_003951715.1. Classification (NCBI taxonomy): domain Bacteria; kingdom Pseudomonadati; phylum Pseudomonadota; class Alphaproteobacteria; order Sphingomonadales; family Sphingomonadaceae; genus Sphingomonas; species Sphingomonas sp. ABOLH. Next base: position 40,347 of record NZ_QQWV01000018.1, read on the forward strand.
GCGCGACCGGTGCGGGGGTCGCCGACGACGCCTCCGACCCCTCGCCTGGCCGGGCGAGGCGGAAGCCGCGCGTGTCCGGTGCGTCGCGGGTGACCCGGTCGGGCGTCGCCCCGTCGCATTTGCCGGCAAAGGTGCACAAATAGCCCTCTACCGTCGGTGTCCGCGCGGCCGGCGCCTGTCCGGCCAGTGCCGGAGTCGCGATCAGCGCTGCCATGGAAACCAGTGCGATACGTAGCGTCATAGTCTCGTCCCCTTATCGGTTCCGATACGATTAGGCCCCCGCCCTGTTGCCATATTCTAGCCGCGATTCGCGATGGATCACAATCCCGAAACGACCGTTTGATTTGGCAAGGCATTGTACGGCGACGGCCAGACCGATAGGTTTGCGGTGGAGAACCAAGCAGTTCACAGCCGCGGATCGCAGGCTGTCGCACACAGGAGTAACCGGTGGCGGACGCAGGGCAACGGCTTACCCAGATGTCGATCGACGTGGGCGACGAACAGGTCGTGCTGCAACGGATCGAAAGCGAGGAACGGCTCGGCCGTCCCTTTCTGGTACAGGCGACGATCATTTCGCCGCTCGAACTCGACCTCTATCCCCATCTCGGCAAGCCCGCCGGCCTCGCCGTGCTGGAGGATGGCGAACTGCTCCGCCGCTTCCACGGCCTGGTGACGGCGGGCGAATATGTCGAGGAAAAGCCCGACGGCCATCATTACCGGCTCCGCATCGAACCCTGGACCTACTATCTGGCGCAGAACCGCCAGATGGCGATCTTTCAGGACAAGACCGCGGTCGAGATCATCCAGGAGGTGATCGAGGGCGCCGGCATCCAGGACGTCGACTATACCCGCCTCGCCAAGCCGCGCATCACGCGGGGCTATACCGTCCAGTATCGCGAGAGCGATTTCGACTTCGTGTCGCGGCTGATGGAAGAGGAAGGCATCTACTATTTCTTCCGCCACGATGCCGACCGGCACGTGATGGTGCTGTGCGAGGGGCCGGCGTCGCACCAGCCGGGCAACCCGCCGCAGCTGCGCTTCAATGCCAACGCGATGTCGGTGTTCACCGCCAATTCGAAGAGCCGCTTCGACGCCCCGCGCGACATATTGCAGAGCTGGGTCGAACGCGTCGCATCGAGTGGGCAGGCACGGGTGACGGTGCGCGACTACGACTTCGAATCGCCCGACCAGCCGCTCGCCAGCGAGTCCGCCGGACAGGGCGGCCACCCGCGCGACGACCGCGAAATCTTCGTCTATCCCGGCCGCCATGTCCGCGAAAAGACCGGGCGCGGCGACCAGGAACAGGTCGGGCGCGAGCGTGGGCAGACGCTGCTCGATGCACAGCGCGCCAACCGTCGCGTGTTCACCGGCACCAGCCAGGCATCGGGCATCACCACCGGACAGCGGCTCGACGTGGCCGATCATCCCGCCGACCGGCTGAACGGATCGTACATGGTGATCGCCGCGACCCATTCGATCGCCGCGGAAGCCTATCGCTCGGGCGAGCAGGAGGATGAGGAGCCGTACAACGTCCGGTTCGAGGCGATCCCGGCCGACACCGTGTACCAGTCGCCGCCGCAGACGCCGCGCCCCCGCACCACCGGTCTCGAAACCGCGATGGTTACCGGGCCGACCGGCGAGACGATCTACACCGACGAATATGGCCGGGTGAAGGTCCGCTTCCCCTGGGACCGTGCCGACACGCCGGGCGAACGATCGACCTGCTGGATCCGCGTGTCGCAGACCGGGGGGCTGGGCAACGTCATCCTGCCGCGCGTCGGGCACGAGGTGCTGGTAGATTTCCTCGACGGCGATCCCGACCGGCCGATCGTGATGGGCCGCGTGTTCAACCGGTCGCACATGCCGGTCTACGACCTGCCCGCCAACAAGACGCGCGCGGTGTGGCGCACGCTGACCTATGGCGCATCGGGCGACTATCCGGAGACCGAGGCGCTCGACAGCGGGCAGACGCGCACGTCGAACGAAATCCGGTTCGAGGACAAGGGTGGGCAGGAGGAACTGTTCATCCATGCAGAGCGCGACATGAACAGCCGCGTCCGCTTCGATGAATCGCGCCATGTCGGCCACAACCAGGACCGTCGCGTCGGGCTGGACCGCACCACCAATATCGGTCGCGACGATACCAGCACCATCGGTCGCAACGAAACCCGCACCGTCGTCGGCGACAGCAAGACCGAGGTGCAGGGCAAGCGCGAGACGCATGTCATCGGCACCGACGGCCTGCTGGTCGATGGCGCGCTGTCGATCGAATCCAAGACGGCGATCACCATCCGCGTGAAGAATTCGAAGATCACCATCGGTCCCGACAGCATCACCATCCAGTCGCCGACGATCAACGTGCAGGCGAACGATCAGGCGGTCGTCAACGCGCCCGACACGCGGATCAATGGTTCGGCCACGCTGCTGCTGAATGGCGGGCGGACCGACATCAATCCCGATGGCGGCGGTTCGTTCGGCGCGCCCGAAGCGCTCGGCCCGGCGGCGGGTGATGGCAGCCGATGACGCTGACCCTGTCGGTCGTCGCCGGCCCCGCCACCGCCGCGCCGCTCGCCATCGACCGTCGCTCCGCCACGATCGGCCGGGCGGAGGGATGCGACTGGATGCTGGCCGATCCGACCCGGCATCTGTCGTCGCGCCATTTCGACATCCGCTTCGACGGCAGCGACTATCGCCTGACCGATCGCAGTACCAACGGCACCTTCCTGGCCGATAGCGGCCAGCGCGTGTCGCCCGACCATCTGATCCGCGACGGCGACCGCTTCACCGCCGGCCCGTTCACCATCCTCGCCCGGATCGATTCCGGCGGCGCGGCGACCGGGTGGAGCGGGTGGAACGACACCGCGCCGCCCGCTCCATCCTCGCCCCATGACGGCTGGGCACCCGCCGACACCGGCGGCGGGGCCAGCGCCGGCTGGGGCCCGCTCCCCGCCGCGACCCGCAGCGGCGGCAATGCCGGCTGGCAACCGCAGACCGGCCCGTCGCTCGCCCGCCCCGAAGCACATCGCGCCCCGGCGACCGGCTGGGGTCCGCCGCCCGAGCGCGCATCGGGCTGGCCGGCGCCCGCCCCTGCCACCCCCGCCGCGCCGGTGGTATCGACCTGGGACAGCGCGATGCCCGCGCCCGATCCGGCCTCCGCCTGGTCCAGCGCCGCACCCGACCGCCCGCCCGCGCCCTCCCCCGACGATCTGTGGGGCCGCATCGCGGAGGGCAATGTCGTCGATTGGGCGCGTGGGGGCTTCGGCCAGCCGGTCGAACCGCCACGCGATCCGTTGGGCCTCAACCCGCCGCCACCGGCCCCGCAGGCTACTCCAACGCCGGCCGCGCCCCCGCCGCCGCCTGCGACCGGCGCCGGCGATGCCTTCCTCGCCGCGCTCGGGCTTGATCCGGCGAAGCTGTCGCCCGACGCCGCCGAACGCGGCGCATTGCTGTTCCGCAAGCTGGTGGCAGGGCTGGTGGTGATGCTGGAGGCCCGCGCACGGGCGAAGGCGCAACTGGGGGCCGAGGCCACCGCCTATAGTCCCGAAGGCCACAACCCGCTGAAATTCGCGCGCAGCCCCGACGATGCGCTGGCGATGCTGCTGGGCACCGAACAGCCCGGTTTCATGCCCCCCGACCGCGCGGTCGAGGATGCGTTTCGCGACCTGCAATCGCATCAGGTCGCGACGCTGCGCGCGATGCAGGGGGCGCTGCGCACCACGCTCGAACGCTTCGCGCCGTCGGCGATCCGCGCGCGGGCCAAGGACGGCGGCGTGCTCGAACGCGTCCTCCCCTCGGCGCGCGACGCCGCGCTGTGGCAGGCCTATGAACGCGAGTTCGGCGGCGTGGCGCAGGGCTCGGACGAAGCGTTCCTCGACATGTTCGCCAAGGAATTTCGCGACGCCTACAACGCGCAGGGTGTGGGCCTACGGCCGTGATCGGGGGGGGGTGCGCGCTTCTTGGAGCCTGATCGACCTCACCCGAGCGTCATCCCAGCGAAGGCTGGGATCTCTCGGTTGTAGCGCGCAGCAGGAACCGCAAGAGGCCCCAGCCTTCGCTGGGGCGACGGTTTCATGCATGCCGATCGGCAGTCGATGATGGTGCCCCCTCAGACCCGGACATTCTCCAGCGGCGCCTGCAACAGCTTCGGCCTCGTCGCCGCCAGATGCAGGATGAACTCGCCGAACAGGCCATTGGCCCAGGCGAACCAGTCGCGGCTGAACTTCGCCGGATCGTCCTTCTCGAACGCCTCGTGGATGAAGCCCGTACCCGCATGGGTGCGCTTCAACGTGGCGAGGCATTGCAGGATCGTCGCATCGTCGGTCGCGCTCAATCCCCGCACGATCAGCGACATCGGCCAGATATAGTCCATCCCCTGATGCGGCCCGCCGATCCCCTCGCCCGCGCGCCCCTTGAAGAACCACGGGTTCGCCTCGCTCCACGCCGCCTTCGCGGTCCGCTGCCACCGCGCATCGCTCGCGGGCACGCAGCCGAGCCATGCCAGGCTGGACAGCGACGGAACATTGGCGTCGTCCATGAAGATCGCATTGCCATAGCCGTCGACTTCATAGGCCCATACGTCGCTGCCATCGGCCAGCCGCATCGTCCCGTGCTGCGCCACGGCGGCCGCGACCTCGTTCGCCAGCGCGGTCGCATCGTTGGCCAGCGCCGCATCGTTGCGCGCTTCGTTCGCGACCTGTGCCATCTCGCGCAGCGTCGTCACCGCGAACAGATTGGCCGGCACGAACAGCAGATACTGGCAGGCATCGTCCGACGGGCGGAAACCCGAATGGATCATCCCGTTCTTGCGCGTCGGCGCGCCATAACCGGCCAGCAGCGTCTCGGTCGGCTGGCGGCTGGCGCGCTGGAACTTGTAGGGGCCCGGTCCGTCCTTGCGCTGCTGTTCGCGGAAGGTGCGGACGATCGCGCGCATCGCCTGCGACCACTCGGCATCGAACGGCGTCGCATCGCGCGTCGTCGTCCAATATCCGTGGCTCAGCCGCATCGAATAGCACAGCGAATCGATCTCCCATTTCCGCTCGGCCACGCCGGGCTTCATGTCGGTCACATCCTCCTTCGCCCACGACAGCGACGTCCGCGCGGTCGGGTCCTCCATGAAGGCGTTGGCATAGGGGTCGATCAGCACGCTGCGCGCATGCCGCGCGATCAGCCCGCGGAACAGCTCACGCAGCTTCGCGTCGCTCGGTGCCAGATGCAGGTACGACTTCACCTGCGCCGCCGAATCGCGCAGCCACAGGCAGGGGATGTCGCCGGTGATGACGAAGCTGTCCGGCTTGCCGTCGACCGTCCCCATCCGCACCGTGGTGTCGAGCGTGTTGGGATAGGCGTTGGCGAACAGCCACGCCAGTTCCGGATCGGCGATCATACGGCTGACGCGCGCAATCTCCTGCTCGACCGCCTTGCTGACGAAGCGGCGGTCGGCGGACGCCGGGCGCCTGCTCGGAAACGCGGCCTTGCTCTGCGCCCCGGCCAGCCCTCCGCTCGCCAGCCCGACCCCCAGCAGCGCGCCCTGCATCATCATCGTACGGCGGTCGGTCAGCATGCATTCGGTCTCCGGTAGCGTCGCGCCCAGCTAGGATATGCGCACCCGGCGTGGCAATGCCGCGCGCACGCCGCTACAGCGAGGCCGAACGGGATCGAAAGGGCGGACCATGACCATCGGCGGATCGAACGCGGCGCAGCAACTGGCGGCGATCGCCCCATGGGCCACGCCCGCCCCCGCCATCACCCCCGCCGAACGCCTCGCCCGGATCGAGCGTGCCCGCGCGCTGACCGAAGCGTCGGGTGCGCAGGCGCTGCTGGTCCATACCGGCGATTCGCTGCGCTATTTCACCGGGATTCCCTGGGGAGCCAGCGAACGGATGGTCGCGCTGCTGCTGCCCGTTACCGGTCGCCCGCGCATCCTCTGCCCGGCGTTCGAGCGCGGCACGCTGGAGGCGGACCTGACCATCGCCGCCGACCTGCTGCTGTGGGAGGAGGATGAGGACCCGACCGCGCTGGTCCGCGATGCGCTTCCCGCCGGCGCGACGCTGGCCGTCGATCCGCTGCTGCCCTTCGCCTGGGGGCAGAAGCTGGCCGCCCATGGCCTGATCCTGACCGATGGCGCGCCCGCGATCGATGGCTGCCGCCGGATCAAGTCGCCCGCCGAACTCGCCCTGCTGCAACAGGCCAAGGACATGACGCTGGCGGTCCACGCCGCCGCCGCCCGCATCCTGCGCCCCGGCATCCTCGCCAGCGAGGTCGTCCGCTTCATCGACGACGCGCACCGCGCGATCGGCGGCGGGGGCTCCACCTTCTGCATCGTCCAGTTCGGCCGCGCCACCGCCTTTCCCCACGGCCTGCCCGGCGACCGCGCGCTGAACGAAGGCGAGCTGGTGCTGATCGACACCGGTTGCCGGGTGGAGGGCTATCACAGCGACATCACCCGCACCTATGCCTTCGGTGCGGTCGATGACGACATCCGCGCTATCTGGGACATCGAACATGCCGCGCAGGCCGCCGCCTTCGCCGCCGCCGCCCCCGGCGTGCCGGCGCAAGCGGTCGACGCCGCCGCGCGCGCGGTGCTGGTACGCGAAGGGCTCGGCCCCGACTACCGCCTGCCCGGCCTGCCGCACCGCACGGGCCATGGCATCGGCCTGTCGATCCACGAACCCGCCTATCTGGTGCGCGGCGACACGACCCCGCTCCAGCCCGGCATGTGCTTTTCCAACGAACCGATGATCGTCGTCCCCGACCGATTCGGCATCCGGCTGGAGGATCATTTCCACGTCACCGACACCGGCGCGCAGTGGTTCACCCAGCCGCAGCCATCGATCGACCGGCCGTTCGGGTAGGGGCGGGTTTCCCGCAAAGGATCGATTTTCGGGAAATCTGCGTCTGCTGGTCACATACCGATCAACGAAGCGCCGCGTCGATCTCGCGAACCAGTTCGCCAATGCGACCGCCTTTCGAAGGGGCGGCTGGATAGCGGCGGAGAACCTCCGACACCTGCGACGTGGCGAGGCCAACCAACATCGTTAAATGCAATTCCGCATTGCTCGGGCGTATAAGTTCGATTGCCCGCACTGCATGAGCCGCCGATCCAAGAATGTGCTTTACCTGAGTCGCCTTAGCCAGCGGATGCAGGTAGGCAGCGCCGGCGGCCGCAACGGCGGCCCGCGCTGCCTCGCTAGCAGCAATCTCGCCGTTTTCGGCCGCTTCGCCCGCAGCCCGTAACGCAGACCAAGCCCTGTCCCGGAGGACCTTGGTTCGTTTTGCGCCTCCCGCGAACAGTTGCGCGGCGTCAATGGCATCGTGCAGCCGCTGATCGTTTGGGTGCAGTTGCTCGAAAACCGAAAGGACAGAATGAGCGCACAGCGCCGCATACCCCGCGACCGCCCGGCAATCATTCAACTCAAGATCGACCCTCGCAACATCTGTCATAGTCCGGAGATACCCCCGCCTCGGCAAGCATTGAAGCCCCACCCTTCATTCCCGATTGGGAACCAACAACGAGAATCCGGCCGCGCCGGTCGCGCTCACGGCCGCCTGCGGGTTGTTATTTCCCAAAACCTGTTCTCGCTTCCAAATTCCCGCAACCGCCGGTCCGCACGGCAAAACGGGAAGCCCTACCCCCGCAACCGCCCCGCCACCACCGGGCCCAGCCGCGCCACGATCCGGTCGACCCCTTGCGCATTCGGGTGGATGCCGTCGGGCAGCATCAGCGCCCGGTTGCCGATGACCCCGGCCAGGATGAACGGATCGAGCGTCGCGTCATATTGCTTTGCCAGGTCCGGCCAGATGCGGTTGAACTGCGCGGCATAGTCCGGCCCCAGATTGGGCGGCACCATCATGCCGGTCAGCACCACCGGAATGTCGCGCTTCTTGAGTTCGTCCAGCATAGAGACGAAATTCGCCCGGGTCTCGGCCGGCGGAATCTGCCTGAGCAGGTCGTTGCCGCCCAGCCCCAGCAGGACGAGGTCGGGCTTGCGGTCGAGCTTGTCGAGCGTGAAGGCCAGCCGCTGCCGCCCCGCCGCACTCGTGTCGCCCGAAATCCCGGCATTCACCACCCGCGCATTGATCCCGTCGGCACGCAAGGCGTCCTGCAGGTCGTCGGGCAGGCTGTCGCCGCGCCCGAGGCCGTAGCCGGCATACAGGCTGTCGCCGAACGCCAGCACCAGCCGCTCCGGCCCCGCGACCGGCGCCTGCGATCCGGCCGGTATCGGAGTCGCGTCGGTGGCGACGTTCACCGCCGTCGCGTCGTTCGTTTCCGACAAATCCGGCCCGCCACAGCCCGACAGCAGCAAAGCGCCTTGGAGAAGCGCGATGCCGCCAGCATATATGGGTCCCTGCTTCGTCACCGGCGACAACCTTTCATGCAATCCGTTTCGAACGATATGGTCATCGACGCGCGCGGTGTCACCCTGACGCTGGGCACCGGCGACGCTGCCACCCGCATTCTCCACGGCATCGACCTGGCCGTCCCCTCAGGGACCAGCGTCGCACTCTTGGGAGCCTCCGGTTCGGGCAAGTCGTCGCTGATGGCGGTCCTTTCCGGCCTCGAACGTGCGAGCGGCGGGCAGGTGCGGGTCGCCGGGGCCGATTTCGGCACGATGGGCGAGGATGATCTGGCGCGTGCCCGGCGGGGGCGGATCGGCATCGTGTTGCAGGCGTTCCACCTCCTCCCCACCATGACCGCGCTCGAAAATGTCGCGGTGCCGATGGAGTTGGCCGGCGTCGCCGACGCCTTTGCGCGGGCCGAGGCCGAACTGGCGTCGGTCGGCCTTGGCCACCGCCTCCACCATTATCCGACGCAGCTGTCGGGCGGCGAGCAGCAGCGCGTGGCCATCGCCCGCGCGCTCGCCGGGCGGCCGGCGCTGGTCTTCGCCGACGAACCGACCGGCAATCTCGACCGCGCGACCGGCCATGCGATCATGGACCTGCTGTTCGAACGCCGCGCCGCGACCAAGGCGACCCTGCTGGTCATCACCCACGACCCGGCGCTCGCCGAACGCTGCGACCGGGTGGTCGAACTGGCCGACGGCCGCATCGCGCGGGATAGCGGGGTATGACGGGCGCGGTGCTAAAGGCTCCGACCTGTTTCAAAACGAACCCGTACCCCCGCGTAGGCGGGGGTCCAGAGCCAAGCAAAACAACCGGTGGTCTAGGCGGCTCTGGATTCCCGCCTGCGCGGGGATACGGTGAAGCAGACCCTTGCGAAGCCGCCGCATGACCGACTGGCGCCTCGCATGGACGTTCGCCCGCCGCGAACTCGACGCGCGCTTCCGCGGCCTGCGCCTCCTCCTCGTCTGCCTGATCCTCGGCGTCGGCGCGCTGGCGGCGATCGGCAGCCTTACCCGCTCCATCACCGGCGAACTCGCCGCACGCGGGCAGAGCCTGCTGGGCGGCGATCTCGAACTCTCCGTGTCGCAGCGACCCGCCGATCCCGCCGAGCGCCGGGCGATGGCGAAGCTCGGCCGCGTGTCCGAAACGCTGCGCATGCAGTCGATGGGTGTCAACTTCGACGGCCAGACCGCCCCGATCGAGCTGAAGGCGGTCGACACCGCCTATCCGCTCTACGGCACGCTCACCCTGCAAAACGGCGCCGCCCGTCCGCTGTCGCCGACCGAGACCTATGTCGGACCGGCACTGGTCGAACGGCTGAAACTGCGCGTCGGCGGTTCCGTCCGCTACGGCACGGCGTGCTTCACCGTCGCCGGGATCATCGCCGACGAACCCGACCGGCTGAGCGAAGGCTTCACGCTGGGCGCGGTGGCATTGGTGTCGCTCGACGGGCTACAACGCACCGGCCTGATCGCGCCGGGCAGCCTGTACGAGAGCAAATACCGCATCGCCAGCCGCTACGATCCGGCGCAGGCTATCGCTGCATTTACAAAGCGTTATCCCGCGCAGGGCTGGGACAGCCGCACCCGCGACCGCGCCTCGCCCGGTGCCGAACGCTTCCTGACGCGGATGGGGGAATTCCTCGTGCTGGTCGGGCTGACCGCGCTGGTCATCGCCGGCATCGGGGTCGGCAACGGCGTGTCGAGCTACCTCGCCACCCGTCGCTCCAGCATCGCCACGCTAAAGGTGCTGGGCGCCACCTCCGGCCTGATCGCGCGGGTCTATCTGCTTCAGATCGTTGCCGTTTCCGCCATCGGCATCGCGATCGGGCTGGCGATCGGAATCGCGGCCGTGCCGCTGATCGTGGCGCTGGCGGGCGATGTCCTGCCGGTCGCGCCGGCCTTCGCGATCCATCCGCTGCCGCTGGTTCAGGCCGCCGCCTATGGCCTGCTGATCGCGCTGGCCTTTGCCGCCCCGCCGTTGTTGGCGGCAGGCGCGGTGCCCGCCGCCGGGCTGCTGCGCGGGGTCCATGACGGGCGCTCCGCCCCCCGGTGGAAGGCGGCGGCGTGGATGGGCGCGGCCTTTGCCGGCATCGTCGCGCTGGTGCTCGCGACTAGCGAACGCCCTTGGTTCGGCGCGGCATTCCTCGGCGCGGCGGGCGGACTTCTCCTGCTATTGTCGGCACTTGGCTGGCTGATCCGCAGGCTGGCCGCCCGCCTGCCCCGCTCGCGCAGGCCACTATGGCGCCTCGCCGTGGCCGCGCTCCACCGCCCCGGCGCCCGCACCGGCGCGCTGGTCGTGGCGCTGGGCCTCGGCCTCACCCTGTTCGTGCTGCTGGCCGCCATCCGCACCAGCCTGGACGCCAACATCCAACGGACCGTTCCGGCGCGCGCACCCGCGCTTTTTGCCCTCGACGTGCCCCCGACCCGCGAATCATCGTTTCGCGACACCATCGCCAACATCCAGCCCGACGGCGACGTCCAGACCGTGCCCCTGATGCGCGGCACCATCACCGCCTATGGCACCACCCGCGTCGCCGACCTGAAGACCATTCCCGAAGGCGCCTGGGCACTGCGCGGCGAACGCGGCCTGACCTTCGCCGCCACCCTCCCGCCGGGCAGCGAACTGGTCGCGGGCACATGGTGGCCGGCCGACTATACCGGCCCGCCGCTCGTCTCGGTCGACGAACGCATGGCGCAGGCGCTGGACCTGAAGCTGGGCGATCCGCTCACGATCAGCGTCGCCGGACAGGAACGCACCGCGCGCATCGCCTCGCTGCGCAAGATCGCGTGGGACACGATGGGCTTCAATTTCGTGATGGTGTTCAGCCCCAACGCGCTGTCCGACGTGCCGCACAATCTCGCGGCGACGATTACCATGCCTCCGGGCCGCGAGCGCGACGTCGTCCGCGCGCTGTCCGCCGGCTTCCCCTCGACCTCGGTCGTGGAGGTGCGCGAGGTGATCGGGCAGGTCCGCACCATCGTCTCGCAGATGGCGACCGCCATCGCAGCGGCAGCGGGCATCGCGATCCTTGCCGGCATCGCCGTTCTGGTCGGCGCGATCGCCGCCGCGCGCGAGACGCGGACCTATGATTCGGTGATCCTGAAGACGCTCGGCGCGACGCGCGGACAGATATTGGCGGCGCAGGCGCTGGAATATCTGCTGCTGGCGGTCATCCTCGCCGCGCTGGCGGCGGCGATCGGGATTGCGGGCGCCTGGTATGTCGTGGTCGAGCTGTTCGCGTTCGACTGGCTGCCCGACTACGGCGCGATCGCCGCGACGCTGGCGGTCGGGGTCGGGGTAACGGTGGGGATCGGGTTGTTGGGGGCGCTGCCGATCCTGAGCGCGCGGCCGGCGCGGGCGCTCAGGGAGCTGTAACTCCTCCCCGGCACGGGGAGGGGGACCAGCCGCAGGCTGGTGGAGGGGGGGGTCCGCATACGGCACGATCGCGTTTCGCCGACACCCCCCCTCCACCACCGCTTCGCGGCGGTCCCCCTCCCCGCACGGCGGGGAGGGTCTGGGATTACGCCGTTGCGCGCGGAGCGCCGCCGCGACCACGGCCGCCACGGCCGCGACCGCCGCCGCCACCCGGACGGCCACCGCCACCGGGACGCCCGCCACCGCCGGCACCGGCTTCACGCGGCGGACGACCGCCACCGCCCTGCCCCTCACCGCGCTGCGGCTGACCGCCGCCGCGTGCCGGATTGCCGACCGGACCGCCGCGACCATGGACCGGCTTGGCGCCATGGGCATGGGTCGCACGCGGCCGCGCGGGCCCGCGCTCGCTGGGCAGGCGCTCGGGCCGATCCGGGGCATAGGGCGCGCGGCTCGCCTTGATCTGCGCGCTCTGCTGCAGGAAATCGTCGGGCAGCGGCACGACCTCGACCTTCTGCTTGGTCAGCCGCTCGATGCCCTTGAGGTACGGCCGCTCGTCGTCCGCGCAGAAGCTGAACGCCACACCCGACGCACCCGCGCGTGCGGTGCGCCCGATGCGGTGGACGTACTGCTCCGAGACGTTGGGCAGTTCGAAGTTCACCACATGGCTGACGCCCGACACGTCGATGCCGCGCGCGGCGATGTCGGTGGCGACCAGGATCGGCACCGTGCCGTCGCGGAACGCCGCCAGCGCCCGCTCACGCTGCGGCTGCGACTTGTTGCCGTGGATCGCGTTCGACGCGATGCCGTTGGCCGCCAGCAGCTTCACGACGCGGTCGGCGCCGTGTTTGGTGCGGGTGAATACCAGGGCTCGGTCAATCTTTGTATTGCGGAAGAACATGGTCAGCAGCGTCTGCTTCTCCGCCTGCTGGACGAAGGTAACGTACTGCTCGACGCGTTCGGCGGTCGACGATACCGGCGTCACCTGCACGGTCGCCGGATCGGTCAGATACTTGTCGGCCAGCTCGCGAATGTCCTTGGGCATCGTCGCCGAGAAGAACAGCGTCTGGCGCGATTTCGGCACCATCGACACGATGCGGCGCAGCGCGTGGATGAAGCCCAGGTCGAGCATCTGGTCGGCTTCGTCGAGGACGAGGATCTCGAGCTCGCCCAGCCCCAGGCACTTCTGGTCGATCAGGTCGAGCAACCGGCCCGGCGTCGCGACGAGGATGTCGACGCCTGCCGCCACATCGCGGATGTTGCGCGGCACCGGCACGCCGCCGAACACGGTCGCGACGGTCAGCTTACTGTGCTTGGCATAGGCGCGGGCATTGTCGGCGATCTGGCTGACCAGTTCGCGGGTCGGGGCCAGCACCAGCATGCGGCAGCGCATCGGGCGGCGGCGGACATTGGCCTTCACCAACAGGTCGATCGAGGGCAGCACGAACGCGGCGGTCTTGCCGGTGCCGGTCTGGGCGATGCCCAGCAGGTCGCGCCCTTCGAGCACGAGCGGGATGGCATCGCGCTGGATCGGGGTGGGGGTTTCGTAATTCTTGGCGGCGAGCGCGTCGAGGATCGACTTCGACAGGCCAAGCGACTGGAAGGACATGACAGTTCCTGCAAATAGGTCCGGCAGCCGTGGACGCCGACGACAATGGCGCACGGATGGCGGGGCAAAAAATTGCGACCCGCGTGACTAGGGAAGCCGGGTTAAGCGACGCGGAGCCGAGACCATAAGGTCCGATCACGCTGCCTGAAAAAGCGTCGCTGCGCTGCGGCAAATAGGCGAAACCCTGACGCAGGTCAAGAAGATGCTGTACGCCACCGCCAATTCGCGCTGGCAACGGCGGATTCTCGCGCCTAGAACCACCGCATGTCCGAAACCGTATCGGCCGACATTCCCGTCGAAGAATTGCCCCGCCGTCACCTGCGTCTGCTGGGCGAGGCCGCCGACCGGCTGCTCGCGGCGGAGGACCCGGCGGGGATGGTCGACGACCTCTTCGCGCTGATCGCCGAGGAACTGCGGCTCGACGTATTCTTCAACTATCGGCTCGACGGCGAAGTGCTGACGCTGGTCGCCCATGCCGGACTGACCGAGGCGGAAGCGGCATCGGGCGCGGAACTGGCCGTGGGTCAGGCAGTCTGCGGTTGCGCCGCGCGCCAGCGCCGCCCGATCCAGGCGTTCGGCATCCAGTCGTCCGACGACCCGCTGACCGATTTCGTGCGCCTGCTGGGCATCGACGCCTATGCCTGTACCCCGCTGGTGCATGGCAGCGAACTGCTCGGCACGCTGGGCTTCGGGCGGCGCTGGACCGATCAGTTCGACGCCGACGAACTGACCTTCCTCCACACCATCTGCCATTATGTCGCGCTGGCCAAATACCGGCTGAAGATCGAGGCGGAGCTGCGCGAGGGGATCGCGTCGCGCGAACGGCTGCTGGGCGAACTCAACCACCGCGTACGCAACGCGTTGCAGGCGGCGGTGGCGGTCGTCCGGCTGGGCGCGGCGGACAGCAGCGACGATGCCGCGCGCACCGCGCTGGCAGGGGCGGCCGAACGGCTCGAAGTGCTCGCCGCCGCGCATCGCCCGCTTTATGCGACCGACAGCCCGAGCCGGATCGATATCGCCGCGCTGATCGAATCGCTCGTCGATCGCAGCGACGACGAAGTGGTCGAGGTCACGGTGAGCGGCACCCCGACCCTGCCGGTCGAACAGGCGGCGGCGGTCGCGCTGCTGACCCACGCCTTCCTAGCCGCCGATCCCGATATCGTGACCCATGTCGCGATCGACATGGCGGCCGATCTGCTGCGCATCACGCTGACCGGGCCGGGCATGGGAGCGGCGCGCCCGGCACTGGACGAGGGGCGGCTGGTCCGCGGGCTGGCACGGCAGCTGCGGGCCGAGGTGGCGCGCGACGGCGGCGACCGGCTGACCATCGCCGTGCCGGTGCCGCATTATGGCTGACCCCTTGCGCATCCTGCTGGTCGAGGACGAAGCGCTGGTCGCGATGCTGGTCGAGGACGCGCTGGTCCTGCACGGCCATGTCGTCACCGGCATCGCCGATACCCGCGCCGATGCGCTGGCGCTGGCCGATGCCGATCGTCCCGACCTGGCGCTGTGCGACGTGCGGCTGGCGCGCGGCGATTGCGGTCGCGACGTGGCGACGACGCTGGCGGAACGCGGCATTCCCTGCCTGTTCCTGAGCGGCAATTGCCCCGACAGCTCCGACCATCCGCTGATCCTGGGCTGCGTCGCCAAGCCGTTCCACACCGCCGCGTTGGGGCGGGTGATCGAGGCTGCGTTGATCCGGCTGCACGGCGGCGAACCGGAACGCGTGCCGGCCGAGTTGCGCTTTTACTAGTTGCGACTTGCCCGTCGATGATCGGCATCGACGCGGTCGACGTAACAGTCATTTCCGTCACCCCGGGCTTGACCCGGGGTCCCGCTTTTTACGGCGGTGGAGAAGAAGAAGGGGGACCCCGGATCGAGTCCGGGGTGACGACGGGGCACCGGTTCGCTGCATGCCCCGCACGCGCTACACCCGCTCGATCCGCCCGTCCGCGACATGATAGCGGGTGGCATCGCCCGGAATGTCGCTGAACAAAGCGGCCTCGGTCCCGGTCAGCCATACCTGCCCCGCGCCGCAAGCCCGTGCGAACAGCGCCGCGCGCCGGCCGGGGTCGAGATGCGCGGCAACCTCGTCCAGCAACAGGATCGGCCGCCGCCCGGCACGCTCTGCCACCAGCTCGGCATGCGCCAGCACGAGCCCCAGCAACAGCGCCTTCTGCTCGCCGGTCGAACAGCGCGCCGCCGCCATCCCCCGGTCGCGGTCGGTGACGATCAGGTCGGCGCGGTGCGGTCCGCTGAGCGCCCGCCCCGCCGCCGCGTCGCGCGCACGCCCCGCCGCCAGTTCGCGCGCGAACAGCGCCGCATCGCCATGCCACCCCTCCAGCGCCAGCGCGGCGCGCGGGAAATCGGTCGCCGGCAAGGCAGCGATCCGGTCGCCCAGCATCGCAACGCACTCCGCCCGCGCCGCACCCAGCGCCAGCCCATGTTCGACCATCCGCGCCTCCAGCGCCGCCAGCCAGTCGGGATCGGGCGACCCTTCCTCCGCCAGCAGCCGGTTGCGCTGGCGCATCGCCGCATCGTAGCGCGTCGCCTGCGTCGCATGGGCCGGGTTCAGCGCTAGCGTCATCCGGTCGAGGAAGCGGCGGCGCTCCCCGGCCGGCTCGACGAACAGCCGGTCCATCGCCGGGGTCAGCCACAGTACCGACAGCCATTCGGCCAGCGCGGTTGCCGCCGCGCCCGCGCCGTTGATCCGCACGATCCGCCGTTCGGGCGCACCCGCCTGCGTCCCCGTGCCGATCCGGACATCGTCGCCCAGATCGGCTGCGACGCCGAAGCCGCCCGCCCCGCCCTCGCGCGCCATGTCGGACAGGGCGGCGCGGCGCAGCCCGCGACCCGGCGCCAGCAGCGACACCGCCTCCAGCACATTGGTCTTGCCCGCGCCATTGGGTCCGCTCAGCACGACGAAACCCGCACCCGGTTCGATGGTGCCGTCCGCATGGTTGCGAAAATCGGTGAGGGTCAGGCGGGTCAGCATCGGTCCGTGATCGTTAGCGGTGCGAAGGCCGCCGCGAAACCCTTGGGCGGCCGCCGCTTTGTTATACGAACGCAACTTTCCGCAGGTTCGGGGATTTGGATGGTTCGACTTACGACAGGAACCGCCGATGCCCCGTTTCGTCCTGATGGCCGCCGCCGCCTTCGCGCTGACTGCCTGCGGCTCGCAAAGCCCCGAACAGCAGCGCGCGGACCAGCTGCGCGATCAGGCCGATGCCGAAGCCGATGCGATCGAGGCGGCCGCCGAAAACCAGACCGCGCAGATGAAGGTCGAGGCGGAAGGGCTGGTCAATCAGGCGGGACAGGCCGGTGGCTATGACGCCGAACGATTGAAGGTCCGCGCCGAGGCGATCCGCGAGGAAGCCAAGCTGGTCGAGAAGCAGGCCGAAGCGCGCGCGAAAGCGGTTCGCGACCGGGGCGACGCGCAGGCGAGCGCGGCGCTGGCGAAGTAAGGCCGTCCCTCCCACATTCGCCATCCCGGACTCGACCCGGTGTCCCGCTTTTTGCTGCGGTCGGGATAGAAGAAGAAGCGAGACCCCGGATCAAGTCCGGGGTGCCGTGGTGGGTGTCGTTCCGCCCTTAAATCCCCGCCAGCCCCTGCTCGCGCAGCCGCTTCTGCGCCGCGTGATAGGCCACCGGCTCGGCGATATTCAGCCGCCTGCGCGCCGCGTCGAGCGGCTCGGCCAGCAGCGCCTCATAATCCTCGGCATGCAGCCAGCGCGCCTTGCGGCCGTGGCGATATCCTTCCCATACCGCCTTGGCGAAGGCCCGCTCGCCGGTGATCCGCAGCGACTTGAGCGCCGCGCCCAGACCGATCGCCGCCCAGCCCAACCCGCCGGTCTGGGCATAGGAGAAGGCGACGAGGCACGCCTCGCCCAGATGTTCCTCAGCGGTATAGCCGGTCAGGATGTGCCAGATGTCGTGGACGTCGCGCTCGCGCCGGCCGAACCATGCGACCGGATGGGCGGCGTCCTGCCAGCCCTCGCCATCGGCATAGCTGATGTCGGCAAGGCCCTGTGCCGAAAAGCCGGTGCGGTCGAGGAAGGCGCGATAATGCGCGCCGACGCTTCCCTCCGGCAATGCATCGACCCAGGCCCGGTCGGAGAAACGCTTCGCCAGTTCGACATGGTCATAGGCGATCCGCCCGCCGCCCGGTTCCTGTAACAACCGGGCATAGTTGCGGTGGCTGGTATCGGCGTTCAGCGCGCGCATGATGCGGAACACCTGCACCGTATCGTTGCCATCGGCGAGCAGTCGCCGGAGCGCGGCCCATGCCGTGCCCCAGTCGCGCCGCAATGGTTGGATGGTGTCGAGTCCATGCGCCGCCATGACCGCCTCCGTTACTTACAATGATGTAAGTATAGCGGCGCCCGATCGTCGTCAAGCCGCGGTGCGCTTACCCCGCCTTGGGCTTGGTCGGCTTGCCATTGTCCACGACGAAGCGCCCGCCGCGTTCGCACGACGCGCTGATGACCGGGAAGGACAGGTCGGTATTCTGCGCCAGCATCAGCGGCATCGCCGCCTGACATTCGGCGATCGACTGGTAGCTTGCCGGGGCCACCCGCTCGCGGGTGCAGGTCGCGCCATCGTCGCCGCAACCCAGGATCGCCATCACATAGACAAGAGGTGCCATGTCCCGTCTCCTCGATGGTTTCAATACATTGGTAAGCACCTTGTTCCGACGAAGCGTTGCCTATCTGCGCCCGCCTCCCCAAATGGCGCTTGCCATGCCTCCCGAAACCATTTCCGCCTCCGGTCCGACCCGACCGATGCTGGCGACGCTCCGCCGTTTCCTTCCCTATCTCTGGCCCGCTGGGGCGCCGGGGCTGAAGGCGCGCATCATCGCCGCGCTGCTGCTGGTCGTCGCGTCGAAGCTGGTGCAGGTCTATGGCGCGCCGTTCGCATTGCAGGGGGCGATCGACACCATGGCGGCGGGATCGCGCGATGCGCTGTGGCTGGTGGTGGCGCTGGTCGCGGGCTATGCGGCGGCGCGCTTCGGCGGCACGCTGTTCGACAATCTGCGCAACGTCGTGTTCGAACGCGTCGGACAGGACGCGACGCGGCGGCTGGCGGCATCGGTGTTCCGCCACCTCCATGCCCTGTCGCTGCGCTTCCACCTCGAACGGCGCACCGGCGCGGTGACGAAAGTGGTCGAGCGCGGGACCAAGAGCATCGACACGATGCTGTATTTCCTGCTGTTCAACATCGCGCCGACCATTCTCGAACTGACGCTGGTCCTGTCGATCTTCGGCACGCGCTTCGGCGGGTGGCTGGTCGGCGGCACGGTGGCGATGGTGGTATTCTACATCGTCTTCACCCGCTGGGTCACCGACTGGCGCTCGGCACTTCGCGAACGGATGAACGACCTCGACACCGGCGCCGTGGCGCATGCGGTCGACTCGCTGCTGAATTTCGAGACGGTCAAATATTTCGGCGCGGAGGAGCGTGAGGCGCAGCGCTACGACCGCGCCATCGCCGGCTATGCCGATGCGGCGGTGAAGTCCGAAAACTCGCTGGCGCTGCTCAATATCGGGCAGGCGCTGATCACCGCGTTGATGCTCGGCGGCGGCATGGCGCTGATCGTGTTCGGGTGGTCGAGCGGGCGCTTTTCCCCAGGCGACGTGGTGCTGGTGTCGACGCTGCTCACCCAGTTGTTCCGCCCGCTCGACCTGCTCGGCATGGTCTATCGCACCGTCCGGCAGGGGGTGGTCGACATGGGCGCGATGTTCGACCTGATCGATGCGCCCGCCGAGATCGTCGATGTGGCCAACGCTCCGCCAATGACCGTCACGCGCGGTCATGTCCGCTTCGAAGGGGTCGGCTTCGACTATGGTGATGGGCGGCAGATATTGAACGGTATCGACCTCGACATTCCGCCGGGCACCACGCTGGCGGTGGTCGGGCCGTCGGGGGCGGGCAAGTCGACGCTCGCGCGGCTGCTGTTCCGCTTCTACGATCCCACCGCCGGGCGGATCACGATCGACGGACAGGATATCGCCCAGGTGGCGCAGGCATCGCTGCGCAGCGCGATCGGCATCGTGCCGCAGGATACCGTGCTGTTCAACGACACGATCGGCTACAACATCGCCTATGGCCGCGCCGATGCGACGGCGGCCGAGATCGCCGAGGCAGCCCGCGGCGCATCGATCGCGCCGTTCATCGCCAGCCTGCCCGACCGCTACGACACCCGGGTCGGCGAACGGGGCCTGAAACTGTCGGGCGGTGAGAAGCAGCGCGTGGCGATCGCCCGCACCCTGCTCAAGAACCCGCCGGTCCTGATCCTCGACGAAGCGACCAGCGCGCTCGACAGCCGGACCGAGGCCGACATCCTCGACACGCTGGAGGCGATCGAGCGCGGGCGCACGACCATCGTCATCGCCCACCGCCTGTCGACCGTGGTCCATGCCGACCGCATCGTCGTGCTGGAGGGGGGACGCGTGGTCGAAAGCGGATCGCATGCCGACCTGCTGCGCCTGGGCGGCACCTATGCCGAGATGTGGGCGCGACAGGCGGCGGAGCGCGAGGCCGCGCTGGCCGAGGCGTAACCGCTTTGTCGTATGCGATGGACACTCCACCGCGCTGACGCGTATCCCCGACGCATTGCGGGAGGAAGACGCATGAAGGATACCCTGAAGAAGGCGGCGACCACGACCGCATGGGTCGGCGGCGCGCTGGCGCTGTGGACCACGCTGGCGGCCGGCGCGTCGGAGATGCTGGTCCCGGCGGATGGCGATTTCGTCGACGTGCCCGGCGCGCGGCTGCACTATGTCGATACCGGCGGCGACGGCCCGGCGATCTTGCTGCTCCACGGCATCTACGGCCAGCTGCGCAACTTCACCTATGCGCTGACCGATCAGCTGAAGGACCACCGACTGATCGTGGTCGACCGGCCCGGCTGGGGCCATTCGACCGTCGAGGGCGAGCATCCCACGATCGAGACGCAGGCGCGGATGGTCGCCGACCTGATCGATGCGCTCGGCCTCGACCGTCCGCTGCTGGTCGGGCATTCGATGGGCGGCGCGGTCGCGCTGGCGATGGCGGTGAACCAGCCGGCCAAGATCCGCGGCGTCGCGCTAATCGCCCCGCTGACCCAGCGGGTGACCGAAATGCCGGGCGTGTTCCGGGGCAAGGCCCCGCCCGCGGCCGTGCGCGGCCTCGCCGCGTGGACGGTCGGCGTACCGCTGACCACGCTGACCGGGCCGGCGGTGTCGAAACAGGTGTTCGCGCCCGATGCCGTGCCGATGGATTTCGGCACGCGCGGCGGGGGCCTCGCCGCGCTGCGCCCGTCGAGCTTCGAGGCGGGCGCCGTCGAGCTGCGCGACGCCAACCGCGCGCTGTCGACGATGATCCCGCGCTACGGTGCGATCAAACTGCCGGTCGTCATCCTCTATGGTCGCGACGACGAACTGCTCGACCCGCACAGCCAAGGCGACGTTACCGCCGGGGAAATTCCGGGCGCCGTGCTGACGAAGATCGGCGGCGGGCACATGATCCCGGTGACCCACCCGGCCGAAACCGCCGCGTGGCTGCGCACGGCGGCAGCGGCGTGAAGCGGCGGGCGCTGCTGCTCGCCGTCCTGCTCGGCGGGTGCAGCGCCTATGGCGACGGGATGGGCGATATCCTGCGCGGCACCGGCATCGCCGCGCGCGAGCCGACCTATGACGTGCCCTATGTCCCGACCCCCGAACCGGTGGTCGATGCGATGCTTGCCCTGGCGGAGGTCGGCCCCACCGACACGTTGATCGACCTCGGCTCGGGCGACGGCCGCATCGCCATCGCCGCTGCCCGCCTGGGTGCGAATGCGCGTGGCGTCGAGATCGACACGACATTGGTCGAGCGTGCGCGCCGCAATGCTGCGCTCCACGGGCTACAGGACCGCGCCCGCTTTTCCGCCGCCAACCTGTTCGACACGCCGCTGCGCGATGCCAGCGTGGTGACGATGTACCTGCTGCCGCGCATCAACATGGCGCTGCGTCCGCAGCTGTTGACCGAACTCCGCCCCGGCACGCGCATCGTCACCCATGCGTTCGATATGGGCGACTGGCAGGCGGACGAATGGGGCCTCGTCGCCGAACGCTCCATCTACCTCTACATCGTGCCGGCCGTCGCCGGCGGCAATTGGCGGATGACCCTGCCCGACGGGCGTTCGGGAGTGCTACACCTCGACCAGCGGTTCCAGTTCGTGACGGGCAGCTTCGACGGAAAGCTTGTCGCCGGCCGGCTGCGCGGCACCGAACTGGACGTCGTGATCGACGGCGCCAGCTACACCGGCTCGGTCGGTGAGGCAGCCATCACCGGCAAGGGCTGGCGCGCGACGCGGGTCGACTGACCACCCCTCGACGCGCCCGCCCCGCATCCCTAGGTGAGGCCCGATGGCGCTCGACCCGATCCCCGTATTGCAATCGACCTTCGGCTTTCCCGACTTTCGCGGCGTCCAGCGGCAGGTGGTCGACCGGGTGCTAGGCGGGCGGCGCACGCTGGCGGTGATGCCGACCGGTGCCGGCAAGTCGCTGACCTATCAGCTGCCGGCGCAGATGCTGCCGGGCACTTGCGTCGTCGTGTCGCCGCTGATCGCGCTGATGCACGACCAGCTGCGCGCCGCGACCGCCGTCGGCATCCGCGCTGCGACGCTGACCAGCGCCGACGACAACCGGGCCGAGACGCGCGGCCGGTTCCTCGATGGCGAGCTGGACCTGCTCTACGTCGCGCCCGAACGCGCATCGGGCAGCGATTTCCGCGAGTTGCTGTCGCGCGGCAACCTGTCGTTGTTCGCGATCGACGAGGCGCATTGCGTCAGCGAATGGGGCCACGACTTCCGCCCCGATTACCGCCTGCTGCGCCCGCTGTTCGACCAGTTTCCCGATGTGCCGCGCCTCGCACTCACCGCGACCGCCGACGCGCATACCCGCGCCGACATCCTCGAACAGCTGGGCATCCCGCAGGACGGGCTGATCGTCGCCGGGTTCGACCGGCCCAATATCCGCTACCATATCACCCCGCGCGATCAGGGCACGCGCCAGATCGCCGACGTCATCGCCGCCACCCCCGGCCCCGGCATCGTCTATGTCCAGTCGCGCGCCGGCACCGAAAAGCTGGCCGAGGCGCTGGCCAGGACCGGCCGCCCGGTCCGCGTCTATCATGCCGGACTCGACCCCGCCGTCCGCCAGCGCAACCAGCATGATTTCGTCGCGTCCGAAGACATGGTGATGGTCGCGACCATCGCCTTCGGCATGGGCATCGACAAGCCCGACGTGCGCTTCGTCGCCCATGCCGGGCTGCCGAAATCGATCGAGGCCTATTATCAGGAAACCGGCCGTGCGGGCCGCGACGGCGATCCGGCGGTGGCGCATCTGTTCTGGGGCGCCGACGACTTCGCCCGCGCCCGCCAGCGGATCGGCGAGGTCGAACCGGCGCGCCAGCCGGGCGAACGCCAGCGGCTGAATGCCCTGGGCGCGCTGGTCGAGACCGCCGGGTGCCGCCGCGCGATGCTGCTGCGCCATTTCGGCGAACAGCCGGGCGACTATTGCGGGAATTGCGACAATTGCCTGTCGCCGCCCAACGCGGTCGACGCGACCGAACTGGCGCAGAAATATCTGTCCGCCGTGTTCCGCACCGGGATGATGTTCGGCGCGACCTATATCGAACAGGTGCTGACCGGTCAGTCGACCGAACGCAGCCTGATGAACGGGCACGAACAGCTGTCGGTGTGGAACATCGTCGATGGCGACGACGTCGCGTTGCTCAAACCGGTCGGCCGCGCGCTGCAGCTGCGCGACGCATTGCGTGCCAACGATCATGGCGGGCTGGAATTCGGCCCCGCTGCGCGCGGGCTGCTGAAGGGCGGCGACACGCTGTCGATGATCGTGCCGCCCAAGCGCGAACGGCGCCGGCGCGGCGGCGGCTCCGCCACCCCCAACCCGACCGGCGATCCGCTGTTCGAGGCGCTGCGCGCCAAGCGCCGCGAACTGGCGCAGGAGGCCGGGGTGCCGCCCTATGTCATCTTCCACGATTCGGTGTTGCGCGAAATGGCGGCGGACCGGCCGCAGACGATCGGCGGCATGCGGCGGATCACCGGTGTGGGCGAGAAGAAGCTGCAAGCGTACGGGGACGCGTTCCTGAGCGTCATCAAGCAGCACTAAATTCCTCCCCACAACGTGAGGAGGGGGACCGCTCGCGCAGCGAGTGGTGGAGGGGGGAAGCGGCAAGCGCAACCTCTTTGGCCCTCGCCCCTCCACCAGCCTGCGGCTGGTCCCCCTCCCCACGTTGTGGGGAGGATTTGCTTGGGACGACCCGCCCCGCTATCTTCCCCCCATGCACATCCGCCGTATCGACGACCGCATTTCGGTCAGCCCGCAGATCACCGCCGACGATGTCGCGACGCTGAAGGCGCAAGGCTTCACCACCATCGTCAACAACCGCCCCGATGACGAGGAAGCGGGCCAGCCCGCCGGCGACGCGATCGCGGACGCGGCGGCAGCGGCGGGGCTGGCCTATCACGCGATCCCGATCACCCATGCCGGGTTCAGCCACCCGCAGTTGGACGCGATGGCGCAGATCCTCGAGCAGGCGGACGGCCCGATCCTCGCCTATTGCCGCTCGGGCACGCGGTCGTGCAATTTGTGGGCGCTCGCCAGCGCCAAGCAGGGTGGCGACCCCGCCCATCTGGTCGCCTCGGGCGGTGCCGCCGGCTACGACCTGTCGGGAATCCGCCCGACGCTGGACGCCCTCGCCCGGGGCTGACGGCGCGACAGACGTCCCCCGCCATTGGGCCCGTTGCCATACCCCGGCAACGACGCGGCCCAGCGCGGGGGAACGCCTGCATGGATAAGCGGCATCCGTTCCGACATGCTTAATCGGCGGTACGTTAACGCACTGAACCGCTCCGGTTTCTGGCGTTAACCAAATCGCAACCCCCAGCCGGCAATTTCGTGCCTGTACCAATGGGGGTTCTGAACATGGGCATTAGTCAGAAAGGCGCCCGCTTCCTCTCGGAAAGCCGGGTGGAAGACGCAAGCGCAAACAACAGCACGGCGTGGTTCGATCTCGGCATCTGCTATTCCAGCGGTACCGGCGGGGCGATGATCGACCTGGTCGAGGCACATAAATGGTTCAACCTCGCCGCCATGTCGGGCGTCGAGGAAGCGCAGGCATGGCGCGCGGAAATCGCCTGCGACATGACTCCGCGCCAGATCGCCGATGCGCAGAAAGCGGCGCGGGCGTTTTTGCAGGCGGGCGCGCGGCCGAACTGATCGGCGCCGCTGACGGGTCCGGCTGCGACGGTTGACGCCGTCCGAGCCGGGGGCAGGCAACTCGTCGGCGACAAGCGCGAGACATTCTTCCGTTCGTCACCCCGGGCTTGACCCGGGGTGACGGGAATGGCTGGGGTCGCGTCTGCGACAATAGTCCCGTGACCAGCACAGAGCCGGGGTCACCTTACCCTTCCCTTCCGTCATTCCCGCGAAGGCGGGAATCCATAAGCACCGACGCCCGGACCCGATCCGCAACGCTTGCGCCTATGGACTCCCGCCTACGCGGGAGTGACGATTAGGCCTTGGCCGCCGGCTTCTTCGCCGGAGCCTTCTTCGCAGGCGCCTTCTTGGCGGGTGCATCCTTCGCCGCCGCCTTCTTCGGCGCGGCCTTCTTGGCCGCCGGCTTCTTCTTGCCCTTGGCCGGCGCCGCCGCCGCGCGGTCGTCGATCAGCTGCGCGGCTTCCTCCAGCGTCAGCGCGTTCGGCTCGACCGACTTCGGGATCGTCGCATTGGTCGTGCCATCGGTAACATAGGGGCCATAGCGCCCCTCCATCAGCTTGATCTCAAGCTCGGTGCGCGGATGGTTGCCCAGCACCTTGAGCGGTTCCTTCGCCGCGCCGCGCGCCGGTCGCCCGCCGCCCGCCGCCGCCTCGGCCAGCTTCACCACCGCCGCGTTCATGCAGGTTTCGAACACGTCCGCCGTCGACTGCAACCGCGCGTACTTGCCGGCGTGCTTCAGATACGGGCCATAGCGCCCGATCGCCGCCTCGATCGGTTCGCCCGTCTCCGGATGGTTGCCGATGGTGCGCGGCAGGCTCAGCAGCCTCAGCGCCCATTCGAGGTTCAGTTCGCCGATATCCTTGGGGATCGACGCGCGCTTGGCGTCCTTGCCCTCGCCCAGCTGGATGTACGGCCCGAACCGCCCCGACTTGCGCTCGACCTCCAGCCCCGTTTCCGGGTCCTTGCCCAGCGATTCCGGTCCGGTATCGCCACCATCCTCGCCGCCCGGCTGAGCGAAGCGGCGAGTGTACTTGCACTCGGGATAGTTGGAGCAGGCGATGAACGCGCCGAACTTGCCGCCACGCAGTGCCAGGCGTCCCTCGCCGCAATTCGGGCACAGCCGCGGATCGGTCCCGTCCGCCTTTTCGGGGAACAGGTACGATCCCAGAAACTGATCGAGCTCGGCGGTGATCGCGCTCGGCTGCTGTTCCATCACCTCCGACGTGCGCGGCTTGAAATCGCGCCAGAAGGCCTCGAGCACCGCCTGCCATTCGGCCCGCCCGCCCGACACGTCGTCCAGCTCTTCTTCCAACCCCGCCGTGAAGTCGTAGCCGACATATTTCTCGAAGAAGCGTTCGAGGAACGCGGTCAGCAACCGCCCGGTCTCTTCCGCGAAAAACCGGTTCTTCTCGACGCGGACATAGCCGCGATCCTTCAGCACCTGGATGATCGAGGCATAGGTCGACGGACGACCGATCCCCAGTTCCTCCAGCCGCTTGACCAGCGACGCTTCCGAGAAACGCGGCGGCGGCTGGGTGAAATGCTGTTCGGCGACCACGTCCTTCTTGGCCGGCGCATCGCCCGAGCGCAGCAGCGGCAGGCGGCGCGAATCCTCGTCCGCCGCGTCGTCGCGCCCTTCCTCGTACAGCGCGAGATAGCCGGGGAAGAGCACGACCTGGCCGGTGGCGCGTAAGGCCGTCTGCCCGGTCTGGTCCTCCAGCTCGACGGCGGTCCGCTCCATCCGCGCCGACGCCATCTGGCTGGCCAGCGCCCGCTTCCAGATCAGGTCGTACAGGCGGGCATGATCGCCCGACCCGGCGCGATCCTTCGAAAAATCGGTCGGGCGGATCGCCTCGTGCGCTTCCTGCGCATTCTTGGCCTTGGTCTGGTACTGGCGCGGTTTGTCAGGGACGTAGCTGCCGTCATAGCGGTTGGCGATCGCCCCGCGCGCGGCATCGATCGCCGACCCGTCCATCTGCACGCCGTCGGTCCGCATGTACGTGATCGCACCGTCCTCATAGAGCGACTGCGCCACCCGCATCGTGTGGCTGGCCGAGAAGCCCAGCTTGCGCGCGGCTTCCTGCTGCAGGGTCGAGGTGGTGAAGGGCGGCGGTGGATTGCGCGTCGCGGGCTTCGTCTCGACATTGACGACCGTAAAGCGACCATCGACCACCGCCGCCTTCGCGACCTCGGCCGACCCGGCATCGCCCAGCGACAGCTTGTCGAGCTTCTTGCCCTTGAGTTTCACGAGGCGCGCGTCGAACGGCGTGCCGTCGGCCTCCATCTTGGCAATGACCGACCAATATTCCTGCGCGATGAAGGTTTCGATCTCGCGCTCGCGCTCGACCAGCAGCCTGAGCGCCACCGACTGCACCCGGCCCGCCGACTTGGCACCCGGCAGCTTGCGCCACAGCACCGGCGACAGGGTGAACCCGACCAGATAGTCGAGCGCCCGCCGCGCCCGGTACGCATCGATCAGATCGGTATCGAGGTCGCGCGGAGCCTTCATCGCTGCCAGGATCGCCGGCTTGGTGATCGCGTTGAACGTGACCCGCTCGACTTCCTTGGGCAGCGCGCGACGCTTCTTCAGCACCTCCTGCACATGCCAGCTGATCGCCTCTCCCTCACGGTCAGGGTCGGTGGCGAGGATCAGGCGGTCGGCGGTCTTGGCGAGGTCGGTGATCGCCTTCAGCTGCTTCGTCTTGTCGGCGTACGTCTCCCAATCCATCGCGAAGCCGTCGTCCGGGTTCACCGACCCGTCCTTGGGCGGCAGGTCGCGGACATGGCCATAGGAGGCGAGGACGCGGTAATCGGACCCCAGATATTTTTCGATGGTCTTCGCCTTGGCGGGCGATTCGACGATGACGAGCTGCATGATGTGGCGGTCGGTCCTTGTGCGTACGTACGCGAGAGTGGGGAGGCAGGCACCGCTACGTCAAGCCGCAGGTTTTTAATGCCGTATGACGATCACGCCGCCACGCGTGCGGCCCAATCGTCCAACGCCGCCCAACCCAACGCCATTGCGATATTTTCCCGATGGTCCGCAAAGCTGAACCGTTCCGGATCGATCCGTTCGCCCCGTACCACATCCCAGATCGGACTGTGTCCGGCGGGATCATAGCGTCGGAAAGGACGGTCATGATCGGCGTGATCTGGCGTGAACGCATGGGATCGCCTGGCCTGACCGCGTCGAACCATTCGATGTCGTTCCCCTGTCGGACCGTCCGTGACACCCGTCGCGACCGAATGGGTCAGTACCCACAGTACGGTATCGTGCGGATCGATCCGATCGGAACCGATGATATTCCGAGTCAACGTCGCGACCGGCACGGTGTGTTCGATGTGAACCGTCTGGCCTAGCGCCTTGGTGCCGCATCGCTCAGCTTCGGGCAGCCCCATGAAGTCTTCGGTACGATACAGCGCACCCGAGCACAGCGTACCCCCGCCGGCCTGGTAGCCAAATCGATTATGGATGTGGCGGACGTCGATGTTGCGAATATCGTTACCGTGCAGCCGGACACATTGCGGCGTGCCGATCGTCCGGCGGATTCGCTCGCCCTCGCGCTGCCAGAACGCCCGAGCCCTGCGACCCTCCGCTCGTGCCAAATCAACCGTCATGCTATTCTCCAACCGTTCCGGCCAGCATGAGGGCGGGGCCCCAAACAAACGATCAAACGCTACGCCAAGCCGACCCGCCCCCCGGCGTGCCGCTCCAGCCGCCCGGCCAGCTCCAGTTCGAGCAGCACCGTCTGCACCACCATCGTCGGACAGCCCGACTGCCGCACCAGTTCGTCGACCGCCACTGGCACCGGTCCCAGCAGCCCGGCGATCCGCGCACGCTCCGCCTCGCTCGCGTCCGCCGCCACCGGCTCGGGCCGATAGCCCGATCCCGGCGAGCGCACCGCCCGCGCGTCGATCGGCCGCAGCATCTCCGCCACGTCCGCCGCATTCTGGACCAGGGTCGCGCCCTCGCGGATCAGCGCGTTGCACCCCTGCGCCCGCGGGTCGAGCGGCGATCCGGGCACCGCCATCACCTCGCGCCCCGCCTCCCCCGCCAGCCGGGCGGTGATCAGCGACCCGGACCGGGGTGCCGCCTCCACCACTACCGTCCCCAGCGACAGGCCGGCGATGATCCGGTTGCGCGACGGGAAATGGCGGGCCAGCGGCTGCGTCCCCGGCGGCTGTTCGGCGACCAGCAGCCCGCGCGTGGCGACGTCCTCCTGCAACGCGGCATTCTCCGGCGGGAACACCACGTCGATGCCGCTCGCGATCACCCCGATCGTGGCATGGCCGATCGCCCCCTGATGCACCGCCGTGTCGATCCCGCGCGCCAGTCCCGACACGACGACATAACCCGCCGCGCCCAGTTCCTCGGCCAGCCCGCGCGCGAAGCGGCACGCCGCCGCCGACGCGTTGCGCGCCCCGACCATCGCCACCGCCGGCCGCGCCAGCAGCGACAGCTCGCCCCGGACGATCAGCGCGGGCGGCGCGCTATCGATCTCCGCCAGCAGCGCGGGATAGTCCGGGTCGCCGAGCAGCAGGTATCGCCCACCCAGGGCGCGAACGGTCGCGATCTCGCGCCGCACGACGCTCTCGTCCGCGAGCGCCGGCGCCCGACCACCGCCCCGCGCCGCCAGCATCGGCAACGCCTCGATCGCCGCCACCGCATCGCCATAGCGTTCGATCAGCGCGCGAAACGTGACCGGGCCGATATTGGCCGACCGGATCAGCCGCAGCGCCGCGAACCGGGCGGCGTTCTGGTCGGCGGCGCCGGGTCGCTCGCCTACCGACCCTTCACCCACGCTTGCGGCCGATCCTCGGCTCCGTCCCCGCCACCAGCCGCTCGATATTCTCGCGATGCTTCCACAGCACGATCAGCGCGAGGCCGAGGAACAGCACCACCAGGTCGAACCGGCCGAGCGCCGCCGCCGCGACCGGCGCGGCGACCGCCGCCGCCATGCCCGCGACCGACGAAATGCGGATCGTCGCCAGCAACCCCAGCCACACGACCGCATAGACCAGCCCCGCCATCGGGCTGAGCGCCACCACGACGCCCATCATCGTCGCCACGCCCTTGCCACCCCGGAACCGCAGCCACAGCGGATAGCAATGGCCGACGAACGCCGCCGCACCCGCGACCAGTTCCTCACCCGGAAACCACGCCGCGACGATCCACACCGCCGCCGCGCCCTTCAACAGGTCGAGCAGCAGCGTCGCCGCCGCCAGCCCCTTGCGCCCGGTACGCAGCACGTTGGTCGCGCCGATATTGCCCGACCCGATGGAGCGCAGATCGCCCGCCCCGGCGATCCGCGTGAGCAAAATGCCCCACGGGATCGATCCGAGCAGATAGCCGATCAGCAACGCCGCCACCGGCGGGAACCAGAGAATTTCGCTCGGCAGGATCGCCCCCGTGTAACTTGCCGTCTGTGCCATGCAGGGTAAGGGGTTCGGCGGCGGCTTGCAACGCGGCGAGCGGCGGCTACGGGACCATCCATGACCGAAACGGCGCAACCGATCCTGTTCTTCGATTCGGGCGTCGGCGGCCTGTCGGTCGTGGCGCCCACCCGTGCCCTGCTGCCGACCGCGCCGATCGTCTATGCCGCCGACTCGGCGGGCTTCCCCTATGGCACCCGGACCGAGGGCGAAATCGCCGCGCGGGTGCCCGCGCTGCTCGGCCGGCTGGTCGAGCGCTATCGCCCGCGCCTCGTCGTCATCGCCTGCAACACCGCCTCGACCATCGCGCTGCCGGTGGTGCGCGCCGCGCTCGACGTGCCGGTCGTCGGCACCGTGCCCGCGATCAAGGTCGCGGCGGGGTTGAGCGGCACCCGAGTGATCGGCGTGCTGGGCACGCAGGCCACGGTGCGCCAGCCCTATGTCGACGACCTCGCCACCCGCTTCGCCGCCGATTGCACCGTGCTGCGCCACGGATCGGCGGCGCTGGTCGAACTGGCGGAGGGCGCGCTGGCCGGCACCCCGCCCCCGCGCGACGCCATCGCGCGCGAACTGGCCGGGCTGTTCGATCAACCGGGCGGCGACCGGATCGACGTCATCGTCAACGCCTGCACCCATTTCCCCCTGCTGGCCGACGCGATGCTGGCCGTCGCGCCGCATATCGCGTTCGTCGATGGCGGCCCCGGCATCGCCCGGCGCATCGTCGCGCTGACGCAGGGACAGGCGTTCCCCGCGACTCCGGTTCCCGGCCGGCTCGTCTTCACCAGGCTTGGCGAGCGCGAACGCACCATCGCGGCGGGGCTGGAGTCGCAGGGCTTCGCTTCGGTCGAGGCGCTGTAGACCTGTTCTGGTCCGTCGCCCCAGCGAAGGCTGGGGCCTTCTGCGGCGAGGCGCGCGCTTCGTCGCCGGGAGATCCCAGCCTTCGCTGGGATGACGAAGGAGAAAAACCGCCCCCCTTGGACAATATGTCCAACCCCGCCGATCACCATAACCGCTT
Organism: Sphingomonas sp. ABOLH; assembly: GCF_003951715.1. Taxonomy (NCBI): domain Bacteria; kingdom Pseudomonadati; phylum Pseudomonadota; class Alphaproteobacteria; order Sphingomonadales; family Sphingomonadaceae; genus Sphingomonas; species Sphingomonas sp. ABOLH. The sequence continues at coordinate 71,380 of NZ_QQWV01000018.1, forward strand.
TTATCCGCTGGAAACGGGCCGCCCCAACAGGTACACCCCCGCCCCATGAGCATCGACGCAGTTCCGGCCCGCTCGGTCGATTACAACCGTGTCTTCGCACAGGCGATCGACCGCCTGCACGAGGAAGGGCGCTACCGCGTCTTCATCGACATCCTGCGCAACAAGGGGCAATTCCCCAATGCGCGCTGCTTCGCCGGGCATAACGGGCCGAAGCCGATCACCGTATGGTGCTCGAACGACTATCTGGCGATGGGCCAGCATCCCGCTGTCATCGCCGCGATGGAGGAAGCGCTGCACGATGTCGGCGCAGGGTCGGGCGGCACCCGCAATATCGGCGGCAACACCCACTATCACATCGATCTCGAAGGCGAACTGGCCGACCTGCACGACAAGGAAGCGGCACTGCTGTTCACGTCGGGCTATGTCTCGAACGAAGCGACGCTGTCGACGCTGGCGCGCATCCTGCCCGGCTGCATCGTCTTTTCCGACGAACTGAACCACGCGTCGATGATCGCCGGCATCCGCCATTCGGGCTGCGAAAAGCGGGTGTTCCGCCACAACGACCTGGCGCATCTCGAGGAACTGCTCGCCGCCGAAGACCCGGCGGTGCCCAAGCTGATCGCGTTCGAAAGCGTCTATTCGATGGACGGTGACGTCGCGCCGATCCACGCGATCTGCGACCTTGCCGACAAATACAACGCGCTGACCTATCTCGACGAGGTCCATGCCGTCGGCATGTACGGGGCGCGCGGCGGCGGCATTTCCGAACGCGACGAAGCTGCATCGCGCCTGACGATCATCGAAGGGACGCTGGGCAAGGCGTTCGGCGTGATGGGCGGCTATATCGCCGCCGACCGCACCGTCATCGACGTCATCCGCTCCTATGCGCCGGGCTTCATCTTCACGACCTCGCTGTCGCCGGTGCTGGTCGCAGGCGCCTTGGCCAGCGTCCGCCACCTGAAGGCATCGCCCGCCGAGCGCGACGGGCAACAGGCCGCCGCCGCGATGCTGAAGGTGCTGTTCGCCGAAGCCGGGCTGCCGGTGATGGACACCACCACCCATATCGTGCCGCTGATGGTCGGCGATCCGGTCAAGGCCAAGCGGATCAGCGACATATTGCTCCGCGAATATGGCGTGTACGTGCAGCCGATCAATTACCCGACCGTCCCGCGCGGCACCGAACGGTTGCGCTTCACCCCCGGCCCGGCGCATGACGAGGCGATGATGCGTGAACTCACCGCCGCGCTGGTCGAAATCTGGGGCCGCCTCGAACTGAAGAAAGCCGCGTAACAATCCTCCCCGGCACGGGGAGGGGGCCAGCGAAGCTGGTGGCGGGGGCGGTCGGCATACGTAGCGGTTGCGTTGCGGGGCCATCTCCCTCCACCATCGCCTCCGGCGACGGTTCCCCTCCCCGTACCGGGGAGGATTCGTCCCTACACCGCGACCCGGTTACCCCCCGACAGCATCGCCCCCTGCAGCTTCGCGCGGGCCTCCTCGATCACCCATTCGATGTCGTTGCCCTGATCGGACACCATCGCCGCCGATGCGGTGACGGTGCCGATCGCCTCGCCCGACTCGCGCAGCTTGAACTTGCGCCGCTCCAGCAATTGCAGCGCCTCCTCCGCCCGCGCGCGCACCGCGGTCATCGTCTGCCCCGGAATGGCGACGATGAACTCGTTACCGGCCCAGCGGATCGCCTCATGTTCGGGAAAGGTATTGGCCAATTTGCTGGCAAAGGCGTTCAGGATGTTGTCGCCGACCGAATTGCCATATTCGCGGTTGATCCCGACCAGCCGGTCGATCCCGAACATCAGCAGGACATAACGCTGGTCGCCCGTCGCGACCTGGTCCAGCACGCGCCGCGCGCCGGTCTGGTTCAGCGCCTTGGTCAATTCGTCATGCTCGGCATCGACCACGCCGACGCCGCCCGCCTCGATCCGCGCCGTCAGGGCCGCCACCTGTTCGCGCAGCGCGGCCAGGCCCTGCTCGGTCGTGCTCAACCGCTCCGCGACCGACGGATCGGGCGCCGCCACGCCGCCATTCCTCGCCCAATCGGCGATACCGGACGCATGGACCTTCGCCAATTCGGCGAACTTCGCATCGGTCAGTTGCGCGTCATCGACCGCGGCAACGACCTCTTCGTACAACGGATGGTACGATCTGGACAGATGAACGAGCGCGGTCTGATAATTGACCGCGCTCGGTTCAAGTCGATGATATTGCAAAAAGGCCAGCGCATTGCGTGCCTGATCGAATTCTATCCGCATGAACACACCGATATCGGGGGTTATTTGCCTCTTAAATCAGCGAACTACACGCAAAATACGGCAAGTTCGTTAATGCGCGCGACTCATGACTGAGCCAGCAGCCCCGCGCATAGCGTCAGCGCCGCCAGACCGACCGACAACGGCACGCGCAGCCGCATCCACCACGGCGGAACATGGCCTGCGCGCACCAGCGCCATATCGACCAGCAGCGATCCGAGCAGCCCGGCGGCGACGATCGCCGCGCCCGACAGGACCGAGGTGAACAGCACCGCGCCCGCCGCCAGCGCGACCAGCGACGGCACCACCGCGATCGCCAGCCACAGCGTCAGCGCCGCCCCGCTCAGCCGCGCCGCCGCCGCGCCCCACCACATGCCGCCCAGGAAGCTCAGGATCAGCGCGGCGTAGAACAGCCCCAGCGCATTGGCCGCGCCGCCCTTGGCCGGGTCGAGCAACCGCCAGGCGATGCCGATGGCCGGCGGCAGCAACCCGGCATAGCCCAGCGCCAGCGCCGCCACCGGCGGCCGCGCCCGGATCGGGGTCGATGCGGCCATGGGATCAGTCACGGCAATAGCCTTCGCTCGGCTTGACGGTCAGGCAGTCCTTCTTGCCCGCCAGCCATTTAAGGCCGGTGGCATCGCCGTCGCTCGGCCGCAGCAGCAGCGTTTCGCCGCCGCGCTGGAACCGGATGCCTTCGGGCGTGATCGTGCCGGTATAGGTGCCCTTGTTGTCGAGGTCGTACTGCATCTCCAGCTTGACCTCGCCCTGCGCCGGTTCGGTGACGTTCAGGTACATACCCTCCACCCCGATCCAGCGGCCGAGATAATGGTTGGCGCCCAGCGTCGCGGTGGCGGTGGCGGTCGGCGTCGGGGTCGGGGTCGGGCTGGGTGCGCGCGGCGGCACCGGGGCGGGCAGCGGCGTCGCGGCGCTGTTCTCGATCTCGGCCTGGGTCGCGGCCCCTTCGCTGCGTCGCTCGTCGGCGCCGCACGCGCTCAACGCCAAAGCCGCTACGATGATCGTTCCACGCATCCCTTCATCCTTTCCTGCCTGTCGTTGGACACAGCCTAGTGCTGCCGTATCCCGACCGCTAGAAGCGGCGCCATGGCCCGCATCGCACTCGCATCCGACCACGCCGCCCTGACGCTCAAGGCAGAACTCGCCACTTGGTTGCACGACCAGGGGCACGAAGTCGCCGATCTGGGGCCGCACGACACGACCAGCGTCGATTATCCCGACTATGGCTACAAGCTCGCTCAAGCGGTTAGCGGCGGCGAGGCCGATTTCGGCGTCGCCTTGTGTGGATCGGGTATCGGCATCTCGATCGCGGTCAATCGCGTGGCCGGCTGCCGCTGCGCGCTCGTGTCCGAACCGCTGTCGGCGTCGCTGGCGCGCGAACATAACGATGCGAACGTCATCGCGATGGGCGCCCGGCTGATCGGCGCCGAGATGGCGAAGGCCTGCCTCACCGCCTTCCTCGCCACCCCGTTCGGCGGCGACCGCCACCAGCGCCGCGTCGACAAGCTCGGCAATCCGCCGGCCTGATCGGGCGTCGACGACCGCCTCTTACCGTCACCCCGGGCTTGACCCGGGGTCCCGCTTCTTCTCGACGGCAGTAAAAAGCGGGACCCCGGATCAAGTCCGGGGTGACGACGGATAGGGAAGCGCGGAACACCGCCGAAACCCGATTCCCCGGGTGGCAATTCGATGACACCCGGACAAAGGGTCCAAACGTCATCAGAACAAGGATCGTGATCGATCAAGGAAGGTCATCTACAAGAAGCGCAGCGTAGTCGCGTAGCCGACGCTACGCGCAAGCAAGCGACGCGGTGGATGACCTTCCTTGATCGACCGCGGAGCGGCGGGCGGATTTTGCTGCCAAGCGGCGTCGCGCGTCGGTCACGATGCTGGAGCATCGCTCCGCTCCTTGCTCCTTGCCTGGCAGCAAAATCCGCTCCGTCACGACCTTGTTCTGATGACGTTTGGACCCTAAAGCGCGCGCGACCTCTTTCTCAGCGGGAGCCGCGCCCCATGACCGACCAGTTCCGCCCCGACGGTTTCTTCGAAACCAGCCTCGCCGATGCCGACCCCGCCGTGTTCGCCGGCGTCACCCACGAACTGGAGCGCGAGCGCTACCAGATCGAGCTGATCGCGTCGGAAAACATCGTGTCGAAGGCGGTGCTTGAGGCGCAAGGCTCGGTCTTCACCAACAAGTACGCCGAGGGCTATCCCGGCAAGCGTTACTATCAGGGCTGCCACCCCTCGGACGAGGTCGAGCAGCTGGCGATCGACCGCGCCAAGCAGCTGTTCGGCTGCGGCTTCGTCAACGTCCAACCGCATTCGGGTGCGCAGGCGAACGGCGCGGTGATGCTGGCGCTGACCAAGCCCGGCGACACGATCATGGGCATGAGCCTCGACGCCGGCGGTCACCTGACGCATGGTGCCAAGGCGGCGATGTCGGGCAAGTGGTTCAACGCGGTCCAGTACGGCGTCGACCGCGAGACGCACCTGATCGATTACGATCAGGTCGCGGCGCTCGCCCGCGAACACCGTCCGACGCTCATCATCGCCGGCGGTTCGGCCTATCCGCGCCATATCGACTTCGCCAAGTTCCGCGCGATCGCCGATGAAGTCGGCGCCAAGTTCATGGTCGACATGGCGCATTTCGCCGGCATCGTCGCTGCGGGCCTGCACCCGACCCCGTTCGGCCATGCCGATGTTGTCACCACCACCACGCACAAGACGCTGCGCGGCCCGCGCGGCGGCATGGTGCTGACCAACGACGAAGCCATCGCCAAGAAGATCAACTCGGCGGTGTTCCCGGGGCTGCAGGGTGGCCCGCTGATGCACGTGATCGCGGCCAAGGCGGTCGCGTTCGGCGAAGCGCTGCGGCCTGAGTTCAAGGACTATATCCGCGCCGTCGTCGAAAATGCGCAGGTGCTGGCCGCCACCCTCAAGGATCGCGGTGCGAACATCGTCGCGGGCGGCACCGACACCCACCTCGCGCTGATCGACCTCACCCCGCTTGGCGTCACCGGCAAGGATGCCGACGAAGCGCTGGAGCGTGCGGCGATCACTTGCAACAAGAACGGCATCCCGTTCGATCCCCTCCCCCCGGTCAAGACCAGCGGCATCCGCGTCGGGTCGCCCGCCGGCACCACCCGCGGCTTCGGCAAGGCCGAATTCGCCGAGATCGGCCACATGGTCGCCGACGTGCTCGACGGCCTGCACAACAAGGGCGAGGCCGGGGACCCTGCCGTCGAGGCGGACGTTAAGGCACGGGTTCGGGCGCTGTGCAAGCGGTTCCCGATCTATCCGGGTCTGTAAGGAGTTCGAAAGATGCAGGACAAGTCGGTCGGCAAGAGCATGGCGAAATGGGGTGCTCTGGGCGCAGTGATCGCGATTCCGGTTCCCTTTGTCGGTCCGCTGATCGGCGCCGCCGCCGGCGCCGGCTATGCTTATTACAAGGCGAACAAGAAGCCGCGCTACTGACGCGGCACCCCGCCCGCGCCGCCAAATGGTGGCGCGGGCGGTTTTTCCAGGAAGATCGATGCGCTGTCCCTTCTGCGCCCATGAAGACAGTCAGGTAAAAGACAGCCGCCCCAGCGACGACGGCGCCGCCATCCGCCGCCGCCGACAATGTTCGGGCTGCGGCGCGCGCTTCACCACCTTCGAACGCATCCAGCTGCGCGACCTGACCGTCGTGAAGTCCGGCGACCGCCGCCAGGCCTTCGACCGCGACAAGCTGCTCCGCTCGGTCGCCACCGCCTGTCGCAAGCGGCCGATCACCCCGGCACAGGTCGAACGGCTGGTGTCAGGCATACAGCGGCAACTGGAGACCACCGGCGACAGCGAAGTCCCCTCGGGCCGGATTGGCGAACTGGTGATGGAAGGGCTGCAGGGTCTCGATCCCGTCGCGTACATCCGCTTCGCCAGCGTCTACAAGGACTTCCGCGAGGCGAAGGATTTCGAGGAATTTGCGGGCACGGTCGGGGATGCGGCAAAGGGGTAACCCCCCTGCCCTGCCCC
>NZ_QQWV01000019.1:0-75645 GCF_003951715.1 Sphingomonas sp. ABOLH
AATAGGGGGCGGCGGCGGGGAGGGCAAGGGTGGCTTCGGGTTTCCCGTCAGCCGTCACCCCGGACTTGATCCGGGGTGACGCTTTTCCAACCGTGCCAGAAGAAGCGGGACCCCGGGTCAAACCCGGGGTGACGTGCAGGGTTCAGCTAGTGTCATCATCACGACGGATTATGCTCCTTCAGGAACGCGGTCATCTCGGTGAGGAATTGCAGCCGGTCTTCGCTGCGCGAGAAGAAATGGTCGCCCAGCGGCTGTTCGATATAGCGATAAGGCTTGCCCGCCTTCTTCAGTTCGGCGGCGAGGGCGCGCGACTGGGCGACGGGGACGCGCTTGTCGACCTTGCCGTGCATCAGCAGGATCGGGGTCGAGAAATCGGCGGCGTGGAAGCGCGGCGAGATCAGCTGGAAATCGGGCGCCTGGGTCTTCAGCCAGTCGCCGATGGTGCGGCCGTTCAGGAACTGGCTGTCATAGCGGCGCAGCGCCGCCAGGTCCGATACACCGGCATAGCTGATCGCGCAGCGATACAGGCCGCCGTCGCGCTGCGCGGCGCGCATCGCTGCATAGCCGCCATAGGATGCGCCGACCATGCAGACGCGCTTGGGATCGGCGATCCCCTGCTTGGCCAGATGGGTGACCGCGTCGTTCAGGTCGTCCTGCATCTTCAGGCCCCATTCGCCCTCGCCCTTCTTGGCAAAGGCGCGGCCATAGCCCGACGATCCGCGATAATTGGGCTGGACGACAACATAGCCGATCTCGGCCAGATATTGCGTCCACCAGTCCCAGCCCTCGCTGTCGCGCGCAAAGGGGCCACCGTGCGGCAGGACGATCAGCGGCAGGTTCTTCTGCCCGATCCGGTGGCGCGGCATCGTCAGTACGGCTTCGATCGGCGTGCCGTCGCGCGCGGCGTAGCGGATCGTGCTGACCGGCGAGAGGCGGCGGCCCTGCAACGACTGGCTGTTCCAGGCCAGGCGGTTCATCTTCGCATTGCGGGTGTCCCAGAAATAGAGTCCGCCGGGCTGTGACGGCGTGCCGACCTCGACGAGGAAGCGGGTCTGGGTGCGGTTCCACGACACGATACGGGCGCGGCGGTCGCCGACCGATCCGTCGATCGCCTCCTGCAATTCCTTCAGCGTCTGGTCGAACCAGACCGAATGGCCGTGGCGGTCGGTGACCTGCGCGCCAATGACGTCGTTTTCCTCCGCGTTGTCGAGGATGCCGTCGACGTCGTAACCATCCAGCGCATAGAGCTTCTTGCCGAGTTTCAGGTCGGGCAGCGAGACTTCGTAGAGCGCGGTGAAGCCGCCTTCGTCGTCGAAGGCGACAGCGCTGGTGCCGTCGGCACGGAAGGTGAGCGGGATGGTCATCCCGTCCTCGTCCTTGCGCACGCGGCGGGCGATGGGGCGGAACGCCTCGCCATTGTTCGCGCGGTAGAGCAGCACCGAGCCGCGCGTGGCATCGTTATACTGATAGCCGGCGCGGACCTGCCCGTCGCCATCGGCATACCATTTGTGCACGTTGGGACGCCCTTCGGCGACGCGGCGCGTCTTGCCGGTCGATACGTCGATCTCGAACACCGAATATTGGAAATCGGCCTCGGTATCGATGCCGGTCTGTTTCGACAGCAGGATGCGCGGCGAACCGTCATGCGCCACCCACAGCACGTCGTCGGCATAGACCCCGGAACGGGTCCAGTCGAGCTTGCGCGTGGTCTTCAGGTCGGTGCTGATCGCCAGCACACGGGTGACGTAGATTTCCTGACCGAAATAATCCTGCTGTGCGCCCAGCCCGATCAGCACCCAGTCGTCATTGACCCAGCGCCACCAGTTGATGTCGGTATCCTCGGGCGCGCCCATCGTGTGCCGCTGCTTGGGATCGATCAGCGAGGTGAGCAGCAGCGCCTGCCGCCCGTTCACCGCGCCCTTGGCCAGCAGGCGGGAGCCATCCGGCGACAGCCTGGGCGATTCGAGCAGGGGAAGCTCGGCGAAGGCGGCGATCGGGACGGGGGTTGCCGGATCGACGGCGGGTGCGGCCGGCGGGCTTTGCGCCGGCAGGGCGGTGGCGAGCGCTAATCCGATCCATGGCAACAGCCGCATTCTGGTCCCCCGTGTGCGGCGGGGCGGGCGGCACGCGGCGCTGCCCCCCGGCAACGCCCGTCCGCCCCGATCGAAAAGCCCCCGCCGTTCGGGCGCGATGGTAGCGCGCGCCCGGCGGGGCGCAATCCGCTTTTCGTTACGCCGCGCCACCCCCGGCGAGCGCGGCGAGCAGTAGCAGGGCGACGATGTTGGTGATCTTGATCATCGGATTGACCGCCGGGCCGGCGGTGTCCTTGTACGGATCGCCCACCGTGTCGCCGGTGACCGCCGCCTTGTGCGCCTCCGATCCCTTGCCGCCATGATTGCCGTCCTCGATATATTTCTTGGCATTGTCCCACGCGCCGCCGCCGCTGGTCATCGAGATGGCGACGAACAGGCCGGAGACGATGACGCCGAGCAGCATTGCGCCGAGTGCCGCGAAGCCCTGCGCCTGCCCGGCGACCCACATCACGATGTAATAGACGGCCACCGGTGAGAGGACGGGGAGGAGCGAGGGTATGATCATCTCGCGGATGGCGGCGCGGGTGACGATGTCGACGGTGCGGCCATATTGCGGGCGGCTGGTGCCGGCCATGATGCCGGGATCGGCGGCGAATTGTGCGCGGACATCCTCGACCACCGACCCCGCCGCGCGACCGACCGCGGTCATGCCGAACGCCCCGAACAGATAGGGGAGCAGCGCGCCGAGCAACAGCCCGACGATGACATAGGGGTTGGACAGCGAGAAATCGACGGTCAGATCGGGAAAGAACAACCGCAAATCGGTGGTGTAGGCGCCGAACAGGACGAGGGCGGCAAGGGCTGCGGAGCCGATCGCATAGCCCTTGGTCACCGCCTTGGTCGTGTTGCCGACCGCGTCCAGCGCGTCGGTGCGGTGGCGGACGTCGTCGGGCAGCTGCGCCATTTCGGCGATGCCGCCGGCATTGTCGGTGACCGGGCCATAGGCGTCGAGTGCTACGACCATGCCCGCCAGTGCCAGCAGCGCGGTCGCGGCGAAAGCGACGCCGATGATGCCGGCCAGCTGGTAGGAGGCGACGACGGCGACGACGATCACCAGCGTCGGCAGCGCGGTCGATTCGAGACTGATCGCCAGCCCTTGAATGACGTTGGTGCCATGGCCGGTGACGCTCGCCCGCGCGATCGACTTGACCGGGCGATAGGCGGTGCCGGTGTAATATTCGGTGATCCATACGAGCGCGGCGGTCACGCCCAGGCCGATCATCATGCACCAGAACAGGTCCATGCCGGTGAAGGCCGTGCCGGCGACCGGGGCCTGCGCGCCCATCGCACCTTCTACGGTCAGCGTGTCGCCGCCCGGATCGAGGAAGCCTGCACCACCGATCACCGCGTTCAGGTCGCCCAGCGCCCAGCTGGCGGCGAAATAGATGGCGGGCACGGCGAGCAGCGCGGTGGTCCAGAATCCCTTGTACAGCGCGCCCATGATCGACTGGCCCTTGCCCAGCCGGACCATGTAGGTGCCAAGGATCGAGGTGATGATGCACACCCCGCCGACGACCAGCGGCAATGCCATCAGGCGTAGCAGCTCTGCGGGCGGTGCCTGAACCAGCAGCGCGATCGACACCATGGTCAGGCCAATGGTCACGACATAGGTTTCGAACAGGTCGGCGGCCATGCCGGCGCAGTCGCCGACATTGTCGCCCACGTTATCGGCGATGACGGCGGGGTTGCGGGGGTCGTCCTCCGGGATGCCGGCTTCGACCTTGCCGACCAGATCGGCGCCGACGTCCGCCGCCTTCGTAAAGATACCGCCGCCCAGCCGCGCGAAGATCGAGATGAGCGAGGCGCCAAAGGCCAGCGCGGTCAGCGCCTCGACCACTTCGCGGTCGCCCGGACCATGGCCCGCGATGGCGACGAGGTACCAAAAGATGCCGGCGATCGCGAACAGGCCGAGCCCGGCGACCAGCATGCCGGTGATCGCGCCTGATCGGAACGCCATGGTCAGGCCACCCTGCAACGACCCGCGTGCGGCCTCCGCGGTGCGGACATTCGCGCGGACCGAAATCTCCATCCCGACATAGCCCGCCACGCCCGACAGCACCGCGCCGATGACGAAGCCGACGGTCGACAGCGCGCCAAGTGTGGGAAACAGGATGATCGCGACGATCACGCCGACGATGGCGATGGTGCGGTACTGGCGGCCGAGATAGGCCTTGGCCCCCTCCTGGATGGCGGCGGCGATGTCCTGCATCCGCGTATCGCCGGCCGGTGCGCGCAACACCTGCATACTGGTGAAGATGCCGTAGAGCACGGCGAGCGCCGCACATGCCATGGCCAGATAGACGATCGTCATCCGCAAACCCCTCCCTGCGTGGGGCGGCCCGGCTGTCTCGTCGGGTCGATGCCCTTGAAGGGACGCAGCTTATGCCGATGGGCGGGGGGCGCAAGGGATATTACGGGGGAGAAACCCGACCCTGCTATGGTACAACTCGCGTCATCCCAGCGAAGGCTGGGATCTTCCGGCGATAGCACGCCGCAAGAGTGGCTTGAGATCCCAGCCTCCGCTGGGATGAGGCCAAGTTTCGTCAGTGCTGGTAGCCCAAGCGGTCGGGCAGGGGGATGGGCTGACCGTTCTGGAGCGGGTGCAGCCCTTCGCCTGTCGCAAACGTGCCGATCCGCGTGGCGGCGACCGGTGGCTCGCCGTCGCAGGCGAACAGGAGTTCGTAATCGTCGCCGGCGGTGGCAGCGGTCAGGGCGTCGTGGCCGAATGCCTTGAGGTCATCCGACAGGGGCACGTCAGCGAGGTCGATCGTGACCGCAAGGCCGCTCGCCGAGGCCATGCGTCGCGCGTCGATCAGCAGGCCGTCCGACACGTCCATCATCGCGTGGACGATCGGCGCCAGTGCCTGTCCTTCGGCGAGGCGCGGGATCGGGCGGCGGTAGCGTCGGAGCAGGCTGGCAGGGCCATGCTCCCCTTGCGCGATGGCGAGGCCCGCGCCGGCATCGCCGATCGTGCCGGTTATCCACAGGCCATCGCCGGCGCGCGCCGCGTCGCGGCGGGGGGCATGGGCGCTGCGGCCGAGCGCGGTCAGCGAGAGGATGCGGGGGGCGTCGGGCGGGAGCTTCACCGTGTCGCCGCCGAGCAGCGGGCAGACGAAGGCACGCAGCACCTCGTCGAGGCCGGATAGGAACGCGCGGTCCCACGCCTCCTCGCCGATCGGGTAGCCCAGCATCACCCCGAGGGGCACTGCGCCCTTGGCGGCGAGGTCGGACAGGTTGGTCGCGACCAGTTTCCACGCCACGTCGGCGGGCGGATCGTCGGGAAGGAAATGGACGCCCGCGACGATCATGTCCTTGGTGAGGATCAGGTCGCCGAGATGCGCGGCATCGTCGGTGAGGCCATGTGCCCCGGCATGGAGCGGCAGGCGGCGTAGCGCGGCGAGGAAGTCGGCTTCGGTCACACGCCCGCGATCCACGCGCCATGGGCGTGGGCGGTGGCGAGCATCCGGCGATCGCCATGGCTGAGCCAGCTTTGCACGATCAGCTCCTGGCGTTGCAGCACGCGATCCGGCTCCATCCGGACCCAGGCGAGCGGGCGGTCGGACGTGGCGCGGGCGGCGGCTTCGTCGATCATCGCGGTGATCGCGGCGCGGCGGGCGTCGCCGAGATATTGCCAGACGACCGAGTGCATCAGGACGCGGGTGACGCCCGCTGCCTGCGGTTCGGCAAGGCGAGCGCGGAGCCAGTCGACCGCATCGCCCTGCACCAGATCGACCGGTCGGGCGCGTTGCATGGCGATGGCCGCCGCCAGCCGTTCCTGCCGTTCGGGCTGGTCGGCCCAGATATAGCCGGCGAGGCGGGTGGCGATGGCAGGATCGGTGGCGTCGAGCGGCTGGATGTCGACGCCGCGCACCGACGCGATGTGCAGTAGGACGGCGGGTGGCGGCGGCCCGTTCCATTCGGGACGGATGGTGACCGGGGCGTCTTCGGGACCGACTGTCGTACCGCCCAGATCGAACCGGTAGCGGTCGATCAGCAGGTTGAGGCCGGCGCTCGACCCGATCTCCAGCAGCTCGACCGCCGGGCCGTGGCGCTTTGCAACCTCCAGCAGACCGGCCATCAGGACGCCTGAGCGCATCGGTTCGTTGGTCTGTGGCGGGCCGTCGAGCCACGGCAGCAGCGCGGCGTCGTGTTCGACCAGCACGCGGCGCAGGATCGCCTGCGGCTCGCCTTCGCCCGCGAACAGCGCGGTCAGCTCAGGATCGATGCCGGACCGGGCCAGCGCGTGGAGACCTCCGACGAGGCGGAGCGGCAGCGCATCGGGGATCGGGTCGCCCGGCCAGTCGAGCGTGCGCCGGCCCGTCGCGCCGTCGCGCGACAGGGCGTCGGCCAGCGCCTCGCACACCCGCGCGGTGATCGGCGCGTCCATCGCCGCGCAGAACGCGGCCTGCTGGCGAAAGGCTTGGCGATTCGTCGGTTCGTCGGCCATGGGGCGTCTGTTGCGCCCGCCCCGCACCCCAAGTAAAGCCCGCCGTGCCCATGACCGATCCCATCATCATCGCCGTGCCCAAGGGGCGTATCCTCGACGAAGCCATGCCGCTGCTGGCGCGCGCCGGCATCGTGCCCGAAGCGGCGTTCCGCGATCCCGACAGCCGCGCGCTGCGCTTCAGGACCGACCGGCCGGACATCGACCTGATCCGCGTGCGCGCGTTCGACGTGGCGACGTTCGTGGCACATGGCGCGGCGCAGCTGGGCATCGTCGGGTCGGACGTGCTGGCCGAGTTCGACTATTCGGAGCTGTACGCGCCGGTCGACCTGAAGATCGGGCATTGCCGCATCTCGGTCGCAGAACCGGCGGGCATGGCCGCGACCGACGATCCGCGCGGGTGGAGCCATGTGCGGATCGCCACCAAATATCCGCACACGACCCAGCGCCACTTCGCGGCGCGGGGCGTTCAGGCGGAGTGCGTGAAGCTGAACGGCGCGATGGAGCTGGCCCCGGTGCTGAGCCTCGCGCCGCGCATCGTCGATCTGGTATCGTCGGGCCGCACGCTGAAGGAGAATGGGCTGGTGGAAGTCGAAACCATCGCCGAGGTGACGTCGCGGCTGGTCGTCAACCGTGCGGCGTTCAAGACGCGCGAACAGGTCGTGCCTTTGGTCGATGCGTTCCGCCGGGCGGTGGCGGCATGATCCGGCTGGACGTGAGTGCGGCGGGGTTCGCCGCCGACTTCGCCGCGCTGGTCGATGCGCGGCGCGAGGCCGACAGCGACGTGGCGCGCGACGTGACCGCGATCCTGCGCGCGGTGCGCGAGGAAGGGGATGCGGCGGTCCGGGCCTTTACCGAGAAGTTCGACGGGCATGATCCGGATGCGACCGGATGGCGGATCGAGCTGGCCGACTGCCGCGCGGCGCTGGACGGGCTGGACCCGGAGCTGCGCGCGGCGCTGGAACTGGCGCATGACCGGATCGCGGCGTACCACGCCAAGCAGCGGCCCGAGGATCGCGACGAGGTCGATGCCGATGGCGTCCGGCTGGGTGCCAGGTGGAGCGCGGTCGCGGCGGCGGGGGTCTATGTGCCCGGCGGGCGTGCCGCCTATCCGTCGTCGGTGCTGATGAACGTGGTCCCGGCCAAGGTCGCCGGGGTCGAGCGGATCGTGATGGTCACGCCGACGCCCAAGGGCGAGGTGAACCAACTAGTCCTCGCTGCCGCTGCGCTGGCCGGGGTGGACGAGGTGTGGCGGATCGGCGGGGCGCAGGCGGTCGCGGCGCTCGCCTATGGCACCGACCGGATCAAGGCGGTCGATGTCGTGACCGGCCCCGGCAATGCCTGGGTCGCGGAGGCCAAGCGGCAGCTGTACGGCGTGGTCGGGATCGACATGGTCGCCGGGCCGTCGGAGATCGTGGTCGTGGCGGACGGGCAGAACGATCCGGCATGGATCGCCGCTGACCTGCTGAGCCAGGCCGAGCATGATCCGACCAGCCAGTCGATCCTGTTCACCGACGATGCCGGCTTCGGCGATGCGGTGGCGAAGGCGGTCGATGACCAGATCGCGCAGCTGGCGACCGGACAGGTGGCGCGGGCGAGCTGGGATGCGAACGGCGCGATCGTGATCGTGCCGACGCTCAGCGATGCGATGCCGCTGGTCGACCGGCTGGCGCCCGAGCATCTGGAGCTGGCGGTCGGCGATCCCGAGCCGCTGTTCCGGGCGGTACGGCATGCCGGGTCGGTGTTCCTGGGGCGCTATACGCCGGAAGCGGTCGGCGATTATGTCGCGGGGCCGAACCATGTACTGCCGACCGGGCGGCGGGCGCGCTTTGCGTCGGGGCTGTCGGTGCTGGATTATATGAAGCGGACCAGCTTCCTGGGGCTGGATGCGGCGGCGCTGGCGAGGATCGGGCCGGCGGCGGTCACGCTGGCCGGGGCGGAAGGGCTGCCGGCGCATGCGCGGTCGGTGGCGATCCGGTTGGACGCGCCGGGCAACGGGGCAGCGTAGCTGCACCGAGCCGCACGAAGCGCGTCCGGCCGGCGGCGCGGGCAGCGCCGTCCGACGGCACGGGCTTTGCCCGTGGCGGCCCTGGGTTGCGGCTTTCGGTAGCGGCGCGGCTACTCCCGCGGCAGGGGGAAGGTTTCGGTTCAAAGTTCACTAAGTTCACACTCGTGCGCGATTGGGGCGCCGGGGGGACTGGCGTGTTCGCGGGGCGGACGGTTCAAAGAGCGGTCCCATCCTGTCACCGTCCGCGGCTGTAGGAAAGCGCCCCCTCGACTTGCCACCCAAGGTGGCGCTATGGGGCGGCGCTTATGACCAGCAAGACTTCCCGTCCGCGAGGCGCCCGTCAGGCCCGCGCCGCCGCCCGGTTGGCCGCCGTGCAGGCGCTGTACCAGCATGAGATGGAAGCGACGCCGATCCCGGCGCTGCTCCACGAATTCCACCAGCACCGGCTGGGCGCGACGATCGAGGACGTCGAATATGCCGAGGCCGACGTCCATTTCTTCGACGATGTGGTCAAGGGCGTCGATGCCCGCCGCGAGGAGATCGACGCGCTGATTTCGACCAAGCTGTCGTCCGGGTGGACGATCGAGCGGCTGGACAAGCCGATGCGCCAGATCCTGCGCGCGGGGACCTATGAGTTGCTGGCGCGGGCGGATGTGCCGGTGGCGGCGGTCATCAGCGAATATCTCGACGTGGCGGATGCGTTCTACGACCGGCGCGAGAAGGGGTTCGTGAACGGGCTGCTCGATTCGGTGGCGAAGCAGGTTCGGGGGTAGTTTCTCCCGCCCCTCCGTTTGCTTCGAGCGGAGGTTCGAGCTTGTCGAGAACCGTAGTCGAGAAGGGGGTGCCCCGAGCGACCGGGTTCTCGACGGACGCTTCTCGACTTCGCTCGAAGCTGCTCGAACTGAACGGGTGGGTGGCAAGAGGGGCGCCTATCCCGACCGTTCATGCTGAGTAGGGGCTGAGCGCAGTCGAAGACCCGTATCGAAGTACCTGTCGAGGTCCTTCGATACGCCATTTCGACAAGCTCAATGGCTACTCAGGACGAACGGGTCTGTCCGCCGCAGAGCCGAGCCACCCTCGCAACGCCGCATTCACCGCCTCCGGTGCCTCCCACGGCACGAAATGCCCGGCTTCCACCTTCACCACGCGCAGGTCGGGGACATAGCCGGGCAACGCGTCGAGCTGCACCGGCAGCAACGCATGGTCCTGCATGCCCCAGATCACCAATGTCGGCTGGGGTATCGGCGGGAAGGGGCCGTCGAGCCATGCCGGGCGGTCGGGCTGTTCGCCGGGCGCGGGGACGATGATCGGGGAAGCGCGATACCAGTTGAGCATTGCGGTCATCGCGCCGGGATTGCCCCATTCGTCGAGATAGGCCGCCTTGTCCTCGCCCGCGATGGCGCGGGTGACGAACCGGGCGAAGCCGTTCGTGAAGAAATGTTCCAGGCCGGTCCCCGTCAACCCCTTGTCCAGCGACGTATCGCGGAACCGGGTCATATACTGGCTCGCGGCACGCTGATCGGGATCGTCGAACAGCGAGCGCTGGAAGACCAAAGGATGCGGGGCGTTGCAGATCACGAGCCGCTCGATACGGTCGGGATGGTTGAGCGCGGCCATCCATGCGATCGCGCCGCCCCAGTCATGGCCGACCAGCGTGAAGCGGGCGATCCCGAGCGCGTCGGCCAGTGCGATCAGGTCGGCGACGATGCGCGCCGGGGCATAGTCCGCGACTGCCGGCGGCTTATCGGACTTGGCGAAGCCGCGCTGGTCGGGGGCGACGACATGATGGTCGCGGGCGAATTCGGGCAGCTGGTGCCGCCATGTCCGGTGCGATTCGGGAAAGCCGTGGAGGAAGATCAGCGCCGGATGCGCGGGGTTCCCGGCGATCGCCACATCGAGCGCGACGCCGGTCGACAGCGCGATGCGGCGCAGTTCGGTCATGGATAGCTCACCGTCTTGGGAATTTCGGGAATCGGAATGAACTCTTCCGAATCGTCGGGCACCTTCGGGAAGTTGCCCGCCTTCCAATCCTGTTTCGCCTGATCGATGCGGTCGCGGCGCGAGGAGACGAAATTCCACCACACGAAGCGTGGGGTGGTGAAGGCTTCCCCGCCGCACAGCATCACGCGTGCGCCGGCGGACGAGCGCAGCGTGGCGGCGATGCCGGGGCGCAGCACGTAGAGCGTCATCGGTTCGAGGTTCACACCGTCGAGCGCCGCATCGCCGTGCGTCAGGTAGAGCGCGCGTTCGTCGGCGCCGGCGTCGATCGGGATCGCGCCGTTCGGCTCCAGCACGATATCGGCATAGATGGTCGCGGCGTACTGGGTGGTCGGGGCCGACGCGCCCCACAAATCGCCCATGACGACGCGCGCGGTCGCGCCGCTGGCGGAGACGACCGGCAGCTTCGCAGCTTCGACATGTTCGAACGCGGGGTCCATTTCCTCATGGGACTCCGGCACCGCCAGCCACGTCTGGATGCCCGAGAGGAGCGGGCCGCCGGCACGCTCGTCGGCAGGGGAGCGTTCGGAATGGACGATGCCGTGGCCGGCGGTCATCAGATTGACCGCGCCGGGTTCGATCCGGGCGAAGGTGCCCAGCGAATCGCGATGGTCGATCGCCCCGCCGAACAGATAGGTGACGGTGGCCAAGTTGATGTGCGGATGGGGGCGCACGTCGATCCCTTGTCCGGGGTCGAGTTCGGCCGGGCCCATCTGATCGAAGAAGATGAACGGGCCGACCATCGTACGGGTCCTGGTCGGCAGGGTGCGGTGCACCTTGAACCCGCCGAGATCGTGGGTGACCGGCTGAATCGTCTGAAGGAAGAAGCGGTCGTTTTCCATCAGTCGGCGTCCAGTTCGGTATAATGGCGGAAGATGCCGTCCGTATTGAACGCGATCCGGCGGTCGCTGGCAAGATAGGCGGCGATTCCGGGCAGTTCGGCGACCCGGTCGCGAATGTCGATCAGGCGCGGGATGTCGCCGGTGAGCGTAGCCATGCGCTGCGGAAAGGCGTAGCGCAGCCCCTCGACCAGCTGGAACAGCGAGGTGTCGACATAGGTCCAGCGATGGTCGATCGCCCATGCCCCGCCATGTTCGCTGATCAGGGTTTCGAAATAGCCCAGATATTTGGGCAGGCGTTCCTGCAGGAACTGCTGCGCCGCGCGCGCCGATTCCGGGCGCTGTTCGTCATAATAGGCCGACATGGCGACCGGGTGATGGACCGCGTGCACTTCGGCGATCAGATCGGCGATGGTCAGCTGCCACTGGTTCGCCCATTGCCGGTCGCGGATGCTGGAGAGGGCAAGGCCGTGGCGCTCGCCCAGATATTGCAGGATGTTGGCGACCTGCGCCAGGCGCATCCCTTCGAGTTCGAGGAAGGGCGGGGCGAAGGGCGCGCGGGGCTGGCGTGCGAGGTGGCGCTGCATCGCCTCCACCCCCTCAATCCGGGCGCAGTCGCGATAGTCGATGCCGGCGGCCTCCATCGGCAGGCGGACGAACTCGCCGCGCCCCTGGATGGTGGGCCAGTACCACAGGTCGTAGATCAATCGGCGTCTCCGGGCGCGCGGGCGCGGATCGCCAGCGCATGAATGCGGGTCGCGAGCAGATCGGCCAGCGCGCGATTGACCAGCCGCTGCCGCGCGACGCGCGACTGTCCGGCAAAGGCATCGGCGACGATATCGACCGAGAAATGGGTCTCTCCCGTACCGTCGTCGCCCATATGGCCGGCATGGTGGTGGCTGTCGTTGGTGACGGTGAGTGTTGTCGGCGACAGGGCATCCGTCAGGCGGGTGGCGATCAGGTCGGCGAGCGGAATGGTGGCGGTGTCGGTCATGCGACCTATATAACGCGCTTTGCCAGAGGGAGTCGCGTGGCGCGCGAGAGAATATCGAAGGATCGCCCCAATGCCCGGTTCCATGGGCGGGTCGAAGCGAACGGGCGGCCGTGTGAGGTGCCGGGGTGCCCGGAGGCGGGCGAGTTCCGCGCGCCGCCGCTGGAGGGCGCACCGCAGGGCGGCGACCGGCCGAGCGCCTATCGCTGGTTCTGCCTCGACCATATCCGCGCGTTCAACGCGGGGTATAACTACTTCGCCGGCATGACCGCGGAGGAGATCCACGATGCGCAGCGGCCCTATGCCGGATGGGAGCGGGAGACGCGCGCCTTTGCACGGGCGGGAACCGATCCGGGGCCGGCCTGGGCCGACTTCGCCGATCCGCTGGATGCGATCGGCGCGAAGTTCCGGGGTGTGCGCGAGGCGCGGGCCGAGCGGCAGGACGGGCGGCCGCTCAGCCCGGCGGACCGGTCGGCGCTGAAGGTCATGGGGCTGGCGGTCGATGTCGACCGGACGGGCCTGCGCAAGCGCTATTCGGAGCTGGTGCGGCAATATCATCCCGACCGCAATGGCGGGGATCGCAGCCATGAGGCGGCGTTGCAGAAGGTGATTGCGGCGTATCAGCAGTTGAAGGGGGCGGCTGCGTTTGCGTGAGGGGCTTACTGCCCCCCATTACCCACCCCGTTTGGTTCGAGCAGCTTCGAGCTTGTCGAGAAGCGTCCGTCGAGAACCCTGTGTTTGGGGCAACCCCTTCTCGACTTCGGTTCTCGACAGGCTCGAACCTGCGCTCGAAGCAAACGGAGTGGGGAAATGGTGACTGGTGAGGGTGGCTCACCCCAACCCGAGCGCCACCGCCTCCAGCTGTTGCGCGACCATCGCCCAGCCGCCCTCGAACCCCATTTCGGCGTGCATCTTCGCCGTCTCGTCGTCCCAGTGCCGGGCCGCGGCGCGGTAGAGGGTGGCGCCGTCGCCATCGGCTTCGAAGGTGAAGACGCCGACGAAGGTCAGCCGCTGCGGCTGCGGTATCCAGCCCGGTGCGAAGGCGTTGGTGAACACGATGCGTTCGTGGGGCACGACGTCGAGGATCACGCCCTCGCCGGTCATCGCCTCGCCATTGGGCCCGCGCATCGTGGTGGCGAAACGGCCGCCGGGTACGAGGTCGAGGCCGAGCAGTTCGGTCGTCCACGGACGCGGCGCCCACCATTTGGGCAGATGGTCGGTCCAGGCCCGCCATACGGTTTCGACGGGGGCGGGGATGCGGCGTTCGATGGCGAGTTCGTGTTCAGGGATCATGGGCGTGATCCTACCAGTCCGAAGCGTGCTCCCATAGGGTCGCTGGCGACGACCGAGTAACTGCCGCCGGGGATCTGGTCGGGACCCTGCAGGATCGTGCCGCCGCCCGCCGTGATCCGTGCCGCGGCATGGTCGATATCGGCGACCATCGCATAATATTGCCAGCCGGGCTGGGCGCCGGGGAAGGTGCCCATTGCCGCGCCGATCGCCGTATCGCCGCTCAGCAGGAATTTATACTCGCCGAGCGGACCCATCGGCATCGCACCTTCCTGTCGCCAGCCGAAGCGGGCGGTATAGAAGGCGATGGCCCGGTCCTGATCGGGGGCGGTCAGTTCGTTCCATACGAAATGGCCGGGCGTCGCGCCGTTCGCATCCTGAAACGATGCGCTGGGTTCGGCGCTTTCGCTGCGCATCAGGTAGAGCGCGGCGCCCTGCGGATCGGTCAGCATCGCCATGCGGCCGACGCCGGGCATCGACATGGGCGGCATGTGCTGCGTACCGCCGTTCGCGACGAAATCGGCCGCGGCCGCATCGACATCGTCCACCGCGACATAGCCGAGCCAGGTCGAGGCCGGCATGCCCGGCGGCATCGCCATCAGCCCGGCGACGGGAATGCCGGCGGCGGTGGTGAACAGGCGATAGTCGATGCCGGGCGTGCCGGAATCCTGCACGGTCCAGCCGACGACGTCCCCATAGAAGGCGGCTGCCGCATCGACGTCGCGGGTCAGCAATTCGTACCAGACGAAATCGCCCCGGCGGTTCATGCGCCTGCTCCCATGTGTCGATCGAAGATGGGGGTGAAGCCGCCATAGACCATGCGCTTCCCGTCGAAGGGCAGGGCGCGGTCGGCCATGCGCGGGTCGGCCATCATCGCCTGCCAGCCGCTGTCGCGCACGTCCTTTGACGGCCATTCGATCCACGAATAGCAGGCGACCTCCCCATCCCGGAGATCGACGGCGCGGGCATAGTCGGTGTGCTTGCCCGGCGGCACGTCGTCGCCCCAACCCTCCACGACGCGCAGCGCACCGTGATCGCGGAAGACCTGCGCCGATTCGGCCGAGAAGGCGAGATAGGCGTCCTGGCTGTCGGCCGGGACCGGGGTCAGGCAGCCATCGACATAGCCGGGCGTGGCGTCGTCGCCGCTGACCATCACCCCGTCGAACCCGCCATAGATCATGCGCTTGCCATCGAACGGCATGTCGAGTTCGGCCATGCGCGGATCGGCCATCATCGCCGCGCCGACGCGGTCGCGGGTCGCACGGTCGGGATATTCGATCCAGCTGAACAGCACCTCCTCATCATCGGCCAGCGCGACCGAGCGCGCGAAGCCGGTATGGGTGCCCGCCGGCACGTCGTCGCCCCGGCATTCGACCAGGCGCGTCGCGCCGAGATCGGCAAAGATCGCCGCCGCCTGCGCGACATGGGCTTCGTAAGCCGCGCGGTTGGCGCGTGGCACCGGGGTCACGAACCCGTCGATATAGGTCATGCACAGTCTCCCTTGGCCACCCATTCGGCATAGCCGGCGGGCGGTTTGCCGGTGAACCCGGCCAGTTGCGCGGCGAGCGCGCGGTGAAAGGCGGGGCGGGCGGTGCCGCGTTCGACATAGGTGACGAGCGTCGGATGCGCGGCGAGCTGTTCGCTGCCCTCCATGATCCGCAGCACCGCGACCATCATCAGGTCGCCGATGCTGAACGCGCCGTCATACCATTCCCGGTCGCCCAGCCGCGCCGCGACCTCGCCAAAGCGTTCGGCGATGCGCGCGTCGATCGCGGGCAGGCGCGGTTTCGACCAGGGTTCGTCGCGTTCGAACAGGGTGGCGACGGCATGGTCCATGATCGGCGGTTCGACGGTATTGAGCGCGGCGAACAGCCATTCGGTCGCGCGTGCCTTGCCCGCCGGATCGGTCGGCAGCAACACGCCGTGGCGTTCGGCAAGGTGCAGCACGATCGCGCCCGATTCGAACAGCGTCAGGTCGCCGTCCTGATAGGTCGGCACCTGTCCGAAGGGCTGGCGCGCGCGGTGGTCGGAACGCTTCTGCGCGCCCTGCGACAGATAGTGGACGTCATAGGGCCGGCCCGCTTCCTCCAATATCCAGCGGACGCGCAGGTCGCGGACCTGGCCCTGCGCGAAATCAGGCACCCAGTCGAAGGCGGTGATGACCGGGCGGGTCATGCCGCGCCCTCCGCATGGGCGGCCTCCGCCGCCGCCATGTCCATGGTGAACGGACCCCAGCCATGACCGTCGAGGTCCTCGAACGCGCGGCTGTACATATAGCCTTCGTCCTCGGGATCGTGCAGTTCGCGCCCGCCCGCCGCCAATGCGGCCTCGGTGATCGCGTCGACGCCGGCACGGTCGTCGAACGAGAGGGCGAGCAGCACGCCGCTTTCGGTCTTCGCATCGATGATCCGCTTGGGCGTGAAGGTCGCGTAGAAGGCGCGGTCGAGCAGCATGACGTGGATGCTCTCCGACCAGGTCATGCCCGACCCGCGTTCGTTCGAGAATCGGCCGTCCTTCACGAAGCCGATCGCTTCGTAGAAGCGCGTCGCCGCGGGCACATCGGCGACCGCGAGGTTCACGAAAATCATCTTCGGCATGGCACCCTCTCCCCGGCTCAACCGAATCGCTGTTTGTATTGGATGCGCGTCGGGGTTAGAAAAAGCAACGATGGAGTTAGAAAAAGTAACTATTGATGCCAAGCGGCGCTATGACGATGCCTGCGGCGCGGCGCTGGGCATGGAATATGTCGGCGAACGCTGGGCGCTGCTGCTGATCCGCGAGCTGCTGCTGGGGCCGCGCCGGTTCGGGGAGATACGCGCCGGCCTGCCCGGGATCAGCGCCAACGTCCTGACGCAGCGGCTGGCGGGACTGGAGGCGGCGGGGATCGTCGAGCGGCTGCGCCTGCCGCCGCCCGCCAATGCGCAGGTCTATGCGCTGACCCGCTGGGGCTATGAGGCGGAGCCGGTGGTGCTGGCGCTGGCGAAATGGGCGCTCCGGTCGCCGACGCACGATCCCTCGCTGCCGTTTTCGGCGGTGTCGCTGATGCTGGCGCTGAAGATGCTGCTGGTGCCGGAGCGGGCAGGGGACTGGTGCGCGACGGTCGCGTTCCGGCTGGGCGACGATCCCTATGTCGCCGAACTGGCGTCCGGGGCGCTGTCGGTGACGCGGGGGCTGGGAGCGGCGGACGCAACCTTGTCCGGCCGCCCTTCGGCGTTCCTGCCGGTCGTGTTCGGCGCGAAGCCTTTGTCGGCGGCGGTGGCCGAAGGGGCAATCGCGCTGGAGGGGAACCGCGCCATCGCCGAACGGTTCACGACGCTGTTCCGATTGCCGCCGAAGGTTGAGTAGGCGGCCCGCTTCGTCCTAAAGACCGCTGCGGCGCATCAATACGCGCCCACGCGAAAGGCCCGCATGACCACCGATACCCTGCCCCAGCCGTCCGAAACCACGATCCTGAGCGCGCCCGACCGGATGGTGAAGGTGCGCGAGATGTTCGGCATCGACAGCGACCTCGAAGTCCCCGCCTTTTCGGTCGCCGACGAACGCGTGCCCGATGCAGATCCGGCCTATGTGTTCGATCCCGACACGACGCTGGCGATCCTGGCGGGCTTTGCGCACAACCGGCGGGTGATGGTGCAGGGCTATCACGGCACCGGCAAGTCGACCCATATCGAACAGGTCGCGGCGCGGCTGAACTGGCCGTGCATCCGCATCAACCTCGACGCGCATATCAGCCGGATCGACCTGATCGGACGCGACGCGATCGTGCTGAAGGACGGGCAGCAGGTCACCGAGTTCCGCGAGGGGTTGCTGCCCTGGGCGCTGCAGACGCCGACCGCTTTGGTGTTCGACGAATATGACGCGGGCCGCCCCGATGTGATGTTCGTGATCCAGCGCGTGCTGGAGACCGAGGGCAAGCTGACGCTGCTCGACCAGAACCGCGTGATCCGGCCGAACCCGTATTTCCGGCTGTTCGCGACCGCCAACACGGTCGGTCTGGGCGATACGAGCGGGCTGTATCACGGCACGCAGCAGATCAACCAGGGGCAGATGGACCGGTGGAACATCGTCGTCACGCTGAACTACCTGCCCGCCGCGACCGAGGCGCGGATCGTGCTCGCCAAGTCGGGCGAGTACGACAAGGTCGGCGGCAAGGAGACGGTCGAGAAGATGGTGCGCGTGGCCGACATGACCCGGCGCGGCTTCGTCAACGGCGATATCTCGACGGTCATGTCGCCGCGGACGGTCATCACCTGGGCGCAGAACGCGCTGATCTTCGGTGACGTCGGTTTCGCGTTCCGCCTGTCGTTCCTGAACAAGTGCGACGAGGCGGAGCGGGCGCTGGTCGCGGAATATTATCAGCGGGTGTTCGGCAAGGACCTGCCCGAGAGCGTGGTGGGCAAGGCGTAACCTGTTCCGTCACCCCGGGCTTGACCCGGGGTCCCGCTTTTACCGACAGCAGCAGAAGAAGCGGGACCCCGGATCAAGTCCGGGGTGACGATAGGGTCGGGTAGTCGCGGCAGGGATAGTGGCCGGCGCGGGCCGTCATAAGGGTGTCGCAATCGCCCAATCCGCCGCGACTCTCATTGACTCCCGTGTCAGCAACCCCCACGCTCTCCCCATGGCACATCAGCATCCGCTTGCCGTCGCTCCGGGCGACATCGACCATATGGGGCACGTCAACAATGCCGTGTACCTGTCATGGGTACAGGACGCGGTGGTCGCCTATTGGGAGCGGGTCGCCCCGGCCGATGCGGTCGCCAAGCATCTGTGGGTCGCGCTGAAGCACGAGATCACCTATCGCCGGCCCGCCTTCCTCGACGATCCGATCGTCGCCACGGTGGTGGCCGAACGGGTGGAGGGCGTGCGGGCTTATTTCTCCACGCTGATCAAGCGCGGCGAGGAGGTGCTGGCCGAGGTGCAGAGTACCTGGTGTTCGCTGGATGCCATCACCAAGCGTCCGGCGCGGCTGGCGCGCGACGTGGTGCATCGTTTCCTGCCCGAATAACGATTTCGTTTTCTGCAATTGCGGTAAGAACCTGTGCAGTTGCGATGTTGCGCTGCACCAATCATATCTCCGGTCAACGAACGACGCCCGAGCGTCGAACCTTCAACCGACCGGAGACAGACCCATGCGCAGCTTTGCCGCCGCCGCCGCCTTTCGCGTTGCCCTCGTCGCTGCGGGCATGTTGATCCCGACCCTCGCCTCGGCCAACGAGATCGAGCGCGACGGGTACAAGTTCGACTATAATCGCAGCGTCACCGACAAGGGCGAGACCGTCCTCTCGGGCACCGTCAAGACGACCGGCGAACCGTTCCGCCTGGTGGTGCGCGACCGCACCGTGACCGGCGACGTCGGCGGCCGCGCGGTCCGCTTCCGCATCGCCAAGCCGCTGCCGAGCGCCGCGGTGGTTGCCGCCCGCTAAGCGCGACGACCTTCCCGGGTCGCGACGCCCGTCCCTGAAAAGGGGCGGGCGTTTTGCGTTCAGTCGTGCGGCGTGCGGATGACTTCCCATTCGCCGAGCGATTCGAACCCGGCCGATCGGGCGAGGGCGATCGAGGCGAGATTGTCGGTCTGACAGCGATATTGCGGTTCCAGCCCCGACTCGACGGCATGGTCGGCGATCGCGCCGACGACCGCGCGGCCCAGACCGCGACCGCGCGCCTCCGGCAGGGTCAGCACGCCGAGATCGCCGAGCGGGCTTTCGTGCCAGCGCAACATGCTGGCGGCGCAAACGATCCGGTCGCCGTCGAACCCGCCGAACACGACTGGATGGTCGAATTCGACCCATGCTGCGTCCATGTCCTGCGCCGAGGCTGCGTCGCGAAATTGCTCGAACGCGTGGCGGTCGCCGGGGCCGAGCCGGCGGACGGTGTGCTGCCCCGACGAACGTCCCGGTGAGGGCACACGATAGAAGAGGTGATCGGGATCGTGCAGGCGTATGCCATGCTCCGACAGCCTCGCCCGGATCGCGGCGATCCGCATCGGCGTCGTGTCGGACAGGCCGGTGCGCCGGGCAAGCGCCGGGGCGATGGCGACCGCCGCCGTCCCGTCGCGCCGCGTCAGGATCATGACATAGGTTTCGCCGAGCGACTCGTCGCTGCGCAGCGAAACCCGGCCGTCGTCGAATACGCATCGGCCGCTGCCGAACGCCTGTTGCCAATACTCGATAACGGCGGGCGGGATCATCGATAGTCGATCCGCCACAGCTTGAGCGGCGACCCCTTGGGCAGCGGCACCGGGGTCAGCCATCCCGGCACCTTGCCATGCGCCAGCAGGTCGTAGAAGCCGCCGGGCGAGCGGGCGCGGTAAACGGTCGTCTCCGCCATGTTGGGGCAGGTCAGCAGATAGGTCGCGCCATGCCGCCGGGCGATGGTGCGGAAATTGTCCGGATCGCCCTGGAACGCGTGATGCACGTCGAGGATCGCGTCGCCGTTGCGATGGTACGGGCCGGTGATGCCGTCATGATGCGTCGCGACGATCAGGCGGGGCCCGAGATCGACATGGGTGAACATTACCGCCGCCGGAATCCGGTTCAGCGCCTGTAGCGCGGGCAGGCTGGCGCAGCGGGCGCCCGCGCGGAGCACCTGCTTGGTGCGGGCGTCCTGCGGCTTGATGCGCACGCTCTTGCCGACACCGGCGGCGGGCAGGCTGGAGAGTGCACGCACCACCGGATCGACCGCGAAGCTGCCCAGCACCAGCACCGCCGCGACGCTGCCGAGTACCCGCACGATCGCACTATTGCGCGACAGCAGCCATGGCAGCAGCACCCAGGCGAGGGCGACCGCGCCGGGCACCGCCAGCAGCTGTGCCGCCGGGCCGGCGCGGATCTGCCAGAACAGCATCGCGACGGCGAAGGCGGTGAACAGCGTGATCGCCGCCCATGGCACGAGCGTCGGCGACCGGCGTGCGCGCCACGTGGCGAAGATGGTGCCGAGGAGGCCGATGATCGGTCCGGTGACGATCGGCAGAATGGTGCGGCCGGGCATCGAATAGAGCGGCTTGGCCTCGCGCACATTGTTCAGCCAGGTGCGGGCCAGCTCCTCCGACACGCCTTCGGGACGTTGCAGGCATTGCGGGAACAGCGCGGCAAAGGCGCCGGCCAGCGCGCCGCCGGCGACCAGCGCCAGCGCGAGACGGACGAGGCGGTTTTCGGGCGCGATCCATGCCAGCAGCACCAGCAGCGCGCCACCCGCGACCACCGCCGACAGCCACACCGGGGTCAGCGCGTCGCAGCGCATCGCGTAATTGGCGTTGGAGGCGAAGGCGACGAAACCGATCGCGCTCGCCCCCGCCAGCGTCGCGCCATAGACGGTCAAGCGGCGTGCCTCCGCCCGCTCCCAGACCCAGCGCAGGGCGACGATCGCACCGGCCATCGCGCAATAGGGCAGGAGTTCGAGCCCGATGGTCAGCGATAGCGCCGAGGACAGGCCGACGACCATGCCGCCGCGCGCCTGTTTCGGATCGGCAAGGCCGGCGACCGTCCAGGCGAGGCAGGCGAGCTGCCAACCATGATGGTCGATGCGTTCGGGCATGAACATCAGCAGCGTCGACGAACAGCCGAGCAGGAACAGGATCGCGAACGGCCATGCCACCGGCGACACCAGCCGCCGCACCGTCACCGCCAGCGCCGCCATCGCCACGCCCATCGGCAAGAGCGGCGCGATGCCGACCGCGAGCTTTTCTGCCCAGACCGGCCCGGCAAAGGGCTTGAGCAACAGGATCAGCCCCGCGATCGGCAGGTCGACCAGGCGCGACCAGTGGATGTCCAATCCCCCCGGCGGGTTCAGCCGGTATTGGCGCAGGTCGTACCAGCCCTGACCGCCCAGCCACGCACGCACCTGCATCAGGCGCATATTGTCGTCGGTGTCGGACAGGGCCAGCCAATGGACTGCGTTCCAGCGTTGCCACAGGAACCACGCGGCGATCACCACCCAGGCGAGCAGCAGCCAGCGCCGCCAGTGACGGTCGAGTTCGGTGAGGCGCGCGGGCGTGTCGGTCAAAATCGCTTTCCCCAAGCCGCCACGCATTCTACGGCGGCTGTCCTGCCATGGTGGCAACAGGCGCGCTGTATCGGATGGCGCGCAAAGGACAAGGGTGGCACGCGGGTGATCGCGCGGATCGAACGGTTGATGGCGGATGGGGTGCTGGGGCAGTTGATCCGCTTCGGCATCGTCGGACTGTTGGCGACGGCGGTCTATTCGGCGGTGTATCTGCCGCTGGTCTATCATGTCCTGCCGACCGGCTATGCGTTCGTCGCGGTGATCCCGGCCTTCGTGGTCGCGGCGACCTTCGGCTGGTTCGCGCACGGCCGCTGGAGCTTTCAGGGCCATGGCACGCGGACCGAGGGTGCCGAACAGCCGATCAAGTTCGTGCTTGTGCAGGGGTTCGGCATGGTGCTGAACGGCCTCTTCACCTTCGGCATGGTCGATCTGGGCGGGTTGCCCGACTGGAGCCCGCTGGTCCCCGCCGTGCTGGTCACGCCCTTCGCCACCTTCGCGCTCAACCGTTCATGGGTATTCGGATAAGATGGACCGCATCGTTTATGACCGCATGGCGGCGCACGACTCGACGCATTGGTGGTATCGCGCGCGGCGCGAAATCCTGGCCGACTATGTCGAGCGCTATGCCGGGTTGAAGCCGGGCTCGCGCATCCTCGAGATCGGTTGCGGCACCGGGCACAATTTGCCGATGCTGGGGGCGTTCGGCGAGGTCGACGCGATCGAGATCGATCCGGCGGCGCGCGCCATCGCCAGCGAGCGGCTGGGCAAGCCGGTCGGCACCGCGCCGCTGCCGACGCTGGCGGGGGTGACTGGCACCTATGACATGATCGCGGTCCTCGACGTCGTCGAGCATATCGAGGACGATGTCGCGACGTTTCGCGGCATGGCCGAGCGGTTGGCACCCGGCGGCAAGATCCTGGTCACCGTCCCGGCGCACCAGTGGATGTGGAGCGCACACGACGTGGTGAACCATCATCATCGCCGCTATTCGAAGGCGACGCTGGCCAAGGCGATTGCCGATGCGGGCCTGAAGCATAACGGCCTGCGCTATTTCAACTCGCTGCTGTTTCCCGCCGCCGTCGCGGCGCGGGTCGCGGGCAAGCTGACCGGCAAGGACGACAGCGACGACTCGCCGCCGCCCAAGCCGCTGAACAAGGCGTTCGAGGCGATCTTCCGGCTGGAACGGCATCTGCTGGGGCGCTTGCCGATGCCGCCGGGGCTGTCGATCGTTACCTTGGTGACCAAGTAGCGTCCGTCATCGCCGAGGCGAGGCGGGCGACGACGCTGGCATGGTCGGGCAGGAACGGGGATAGGGCGCGGGCCGGCGGAATGCCGGTGCCTTCGTAGAATTTCCCGTCGGCAGCGCGATAGGCTTCGGCGGGGAGCGTCAGGCTCCAGCCGTTCGGTAGCGGCTTCACCAGTTGGTCGGACAGCGCGCCGCGGGTCCGGCCGCCGACATGCCGGACATGGGGCAGCGCGCGCATCGCGAGGGTGAAGGTTTCGCCTGCGCTGACGGTAATGTCGCTGGTCAGCAGCGTCACCCGGCCGGCGTAGCGCATCCGCGACGACGGTTCGACGCGGAACGGCTGCCATCTATTCGTTCCGACCGGGGCCTTGGCAAAGCCGAGGGTCGGGCGGCTGGCGAATCGTCCGGCGATCCGCAGACTGACGCTGTCATAACCGCCGCGATTGTTGCTGACGTCGACGATGACGCCGGGCAGGTCGCGGAAATCGGTCAGTGCCGCATCGAGTGCGGCGTCCAGCGCGGCCAGTTCGCCCTGCCCCTGTTCGGCGAACCCGCCCATGGTCAGGATGTTGATATAGCCGATTCGGCCGATCCGCCCCCACAGGATGCGGCGACGCGCGACGAGATGGCCGCCGCCGTCCAGCAGGGCGGTGATGCCGGTGCGATAGCGGTCGTTCCACGCGCGCTCGCGGGCGGCGGGATCGGCGCCGAGCGCCGGGTCAAGCCGGGCGGCACGCAGCGTCGGCGCCTCGCCGCTCTCCATGCTTCGGTCTTCGCCGTCGATCGTTGCCGACAGCGAGACGTGCGCGTCGTCCAGCGGATCGAGTGCCGCTGCCAATCGGTCGTACAGCGTTGCGGGGGTGCTGTCGGTCGGGATCGCGGAAAGCCGCTTTGCGAGCTGTCGACGGTGGCGCTTGCGTGGGGGTGTCCGGGGGTAGAGGTCGGCGAAAGTCGCCGCGACGAGGCTGGCGATGTCGCTGCTGGACCAAGAGCGCGCGGTCCAGCAGGCGGCGGGCAGGGCGGCGATCCGCCGGTACACATAGCGCGTCTGGCCCTGGCCTTCCGAAAACGCGACTTGGTCGGGATCGAGCATCGTCGCGTCCTGATCGACGATCGTCTGCCCGGCATCCGTATCGGGGTCAGGGTAACAATAGGGGCCGGCGACATGGTAGAGCGCCGGGCGTCCGGCCGTTACCGTCAGGAGCTGGCCATAGCCTTCCGCCCGCCATGTGCCGGTGAGATCGGCGGGCGCTGCTCCAAGCGTCAGCGGCAGAACCGCCAGGGCGATCAGGCGTCGGGCGAATGGCAAGCGCTCAGCCCCGCCGGAACCATTTGAACTTCGGACCTGCCGATTGCAGCACGCCATGCCGGAACAGGCGCGCGCCCAGACTGATCGTGATCGCGACCCATAGCAGTTGCCATGCAAGGGCGGCGACATGCGGCCAGATGTCGGCGCTGGTCGCGGCGCGGCCGGCCATGGCGAAGGGGCTGCTGAACGGGAACAGCTCGGCTGCCGTCGCGATCCAGGTGCCGGGCCGTCCGATCGCGGCCAGCGCGAAGGCGAACATCGCCATCTGGAAGATGGTGATCGGTAGCGACAGCATCTGGATCTCGCGCGGGGTCGATGCCTGCGCGCCGACGGTCAGGAACACCGATCCGAGCAGCATATAGGCGAGCGTGAAATAGAGGATGTACAGCAGCACGAACCCGGGAAAGCCGATCGCGGGCGCGATGCCCGACAGGCCTGCGGCGAATTCGGGCGGCAGCAGCGCGCCGATATTCGCCCCGACCGCCGCCCAGAAGGCGAGGAACAGGATCGCCACGCCGAACATGCCGATCAGCTTGCCGAGGAACACCGATTCCAGCGGCACGGCGGCAGCCAGGACCTCGATCACCTTGTTCGAGCGTTCCTCCGCCATGGTGCCGACCGCCTGTCCCGCCAGCATCAGCGTGACGACGAACAGGGTGACGACGGCGAAGGTGCCCGCTGCGCTCTTGCCGCCGAGCGACGTGCTGTCGCGTTCGACGCGGGTGAAGGTCGGTTGCGACAGCGGCGCTCCGGACAGGCCGGCACGCCGGTCACGCACCGCCTGTTCCGCGATCGCCGCCAGATATCTCGCGGTGGTCGACGTGATATTGGCGTGGATCAGCTGCGGTGCCTCGAGCGGGCCATAGAGGACCGAGGGCACGTCGACGTCGGGATCGGACAGCAAGGCGCGCGCCTGTGCGGCAGGATCGGCGGCGGGCGCGACGGTCGCCAGCGGCGGCAAGCCGCGTTCGCGGGCAATCGCCGGGCGGATCAGCGCATCGGCGGCGCGCAGCCGCGCGGCATCCTCCGGCGTGGCGATGGCGTAGAGCTTTTCCTTGCCCTCCGCGCCCTGACCCACGGTCATCGCGCCGAGGCTGCCCATCGCGCCGAACCCGGCGAACAGCAACGGGGCGAGCAGGAAGAGGAGGAACATCGGCGTCATCACCGTCGCGGCAAAATCGCGGCGGGCGATGGTCATGGTCTGGCGGATCAGCTTGGCGGTGTCGCTCATGCCGCTTCCCCCCGCGCGGCGTCGCCGACGATGCGGACGAACGCGTCGTGCAGCCCGGGCCGTTCTATCGAGAGGCCCGAAATGCCGTAGCCCGCGTCGATCAGCCGCACCAGCATCCCCTCTATGCCGTCCGCCGGCAGCGTGAAGCGCCAGCCGCCGCGATCCTCCTGCGCATCGGCGGGCAGCAGCGCGGCGATGCCCGGTGCGGGGTGGTGCGGCACGTAATGCGCCTTCATCGGCAGCAGCGCGCGGGCGTCGTCGACAGTCCCCTCGAACCGGCGACGGCCGCCGGCGATGACGCATAGCCGGTCGCACAGCCGTTCGGCATGGGCCATGACGTGCGTGGAAAACAGGATGGTCGCGCCCCGGTCGCGCTCGGCGCGGATCAGCGCTTCCAGCCGTTCCTGGTTGACCGGGTCGAGACCGGAAAAGGGTTCGTCGAGGACAAGAAAATCGGGCTGGTGCACGACGCTGCCGAGCAGCTGGACGAACTGCGCCATGCCCTTGGACAGCTTGCGGATCTTCGAATCGACCGCATGGCCGAGGCCGGCCTGTTCGAGCATCGCCGCCGCCCGCTTGCGCCCGGCCGACCAGTCCAGCCCACGCAGCGCGCCCATGAAGGCGATCGCCTCGCGCGCCTTCATGCCGGGATAGAGGCCGCGTTCCTCGGGCAGATAGCCGACCCGATCGGACGCGTCGCGCGGGGAGCGGCAGCCCAGCAGCGTGCGCGATCCTTCGTCGGGTTCGATGATGCCGAGCAACATGCGCAGCGTCGTCGTCTTGCCCGCGCCATTGGGGCCGAGCACGCCGTACACTGCGCCGGTCGGCACCGACAGGTCGATGCCGTCGACGACCCGCCGGTCGCCGAACCGCTTGACCAGCCCGGTCGCGTGCAGGGCCAGGTCATTCCGGGCAAGATGATCGTCGCGCAACCGCTATCCCCTCCAACGACGCTCTTTAGCGTGCGCATGGAAAAGCGTAGCGGGGGGAAGTGATCCAAGACAAGGCCATCCCGAGCGATATTGTTGACCGTATCCGGGTCAAGGCGGCCGAATGCGGGTTCGTCGCCTGCGGCATCGCCCGCGCCGATGCCGCGCCGGGCACCGCCGAACGGCTGCGGCAATGGCTGGACGAGGGACGTCACGGGTCGATGATCTGGATGGAGGAGCGTAGCCAACAGCGCGGATCGCCCGCCGGATTGTGGAGCGAGGTGCGCTCGGTCATCGCGCTCGGCATGAGCTATGCCCCCGCCACCGATCCGCTGGCGCTGGCGGGTGTGGGAGACCGGGGGCGCATCTCGGTCTATGCGCAGGGCGGCGACTATCATGATGTGGTCAAGAAGGCGCTGAAGGCCCTTGGCCGCTGGCTGGCGCAGGAGTCGGGCTGCGATCTGAAGGTGTTCGTCGATACCGCGCCGGTGATGGAGAAGCCGCTTGCCGAGGCGGCGGGGCTGGGGTGGCAGGGCAAGCATACCAATCTGGTCAGCCGGACCCATGGCAGCTGGCTGTTCCTGGGCGCGATATACACCACGCTGGACCTGACGCCGGACCGGGCGGGACGCGATACGTGCGGGTCGTGCGATGCGTGCCAGCGGGCGTGCCCGACCGATGCGTTTCCCGCGCCCTATCGCTTGGATGCGCGGCGCTGCGTCTCGTACCTGACGATCGAACATGCCGGGCCGATCCCGCACGAGCTGCGCGAAGGGATCGGCAATCGCATCTATGGCTGCGACGATTGCCTGGCGGTGTGTCCGTGGAACAAGTTCGCGGCGGCGGCAGCGGCGAACCGGGCGTTCGCGGCGCGCGCCGAACTGGCGGCACCGCGCCTCGCCGATCTGATCGCGCTGGACGATGCCGGGTTTCGGGAGGTCTTTCGCGGGTCGCCGATCAAGCGGATCGGGCGTAACCGGATGGTGCGCAACGCGCTGATCGCGGCGGGGAATAGCGGGGATGCGGCGTTGATCGGCCCGGTGCGTGCGGCGTGTAGCGATCCCGATCCGGTGGTGGCCGAAGCGGCCACGTGGGCGTTAGGCCGCCTGTCGGGTTAGGTCGGCATCGAGCCATTCGATCCGGTTCCGCCCGCCATGCTTGGCGCGGTACAGCGCCTCGTCCAGCCCGCGCAGCAGCGCCGGCGGATCGACCGGCCAATGGTCGAGATGATGGGCGCCGATGCTGGCGGTCACGCGGATCGCGGTGCCGTGTCCGTCGATGCGCAGCGCGGCGATGGTGCTGCGCAGCCGTTCGGCGATGAGCGCGCCCGCCTGCGCATCGGGTGCGACGAGCGCGAGCGCGAATTCCTCGCCGCCCAGCCGGGCGCACAGATCGTCTTCGCGGCAGCAACCCTCGATGGCGGTGGCCACCGCTCGCAGCACCGCGTCGCCCGCCGGATGGCCATGGCGGTCGTTGATCGATTTGAAATGGTCGAGATCGAGCCAGAGCAGCGTCAGCCCGCCATCGTTGGCGCTCGCCTCCAGCCGGCGGTGGAGCCGGTGTTCGAACGCCCGGCGGTTGAGCAGCCCGGTCAGCCCGTCATGGTCGGCAGCCTGCTGCAACTGCGCCATCAGGTCGTCGCGCACCGCCATCGCGCTGCTGATCGTGAGCGGCACGAGCGCGAGGAACGCGACGGCGATGCGGATCGACACGACCATGCGCGGGATCGACAGGTCCTGTCCGATATCGACCATCCCCAGGCCGATGGTGATCATGCACCCGCTGCCCAGCGCCATGGTGACGAGCGCGGCGGTCGACACCGAATAGGTCATCGCGCACAGCAGCAGCGCGGGCATCGGGAACATGATGCTGCCGGGTCCGTCGAAATAGACGGCAAGGACGCAGGAGACGGCGAGCAGGAGCAGCGGCCAGAGCGGCTTGGCCGCGGCGGCGGTCGCGACGCGCCGTTCGCGCCGCCAGGGCGGCTGCACGGTGAGCATCGCGGGCAGGAAGATCAGGTAGTTGGCGATCTCGCTGGCGGTCCAGGTCATCACCGTCTGGGTCGGCGATCCGTGGAACTGCACGACGACCATCACCGCGCCGGTCAGCGCGGCGACGAGGCTGCCGGGCAGCAGGCCGACCGAAATGCGCATTACCGAATGGACCCGCCGCAAGCGCAGGTCGCGCGACGCGAGGCGGCGCAGCGCCAGTACCGCGACGAAGGTCCCCGACACATTGGCGGCAGCGAACCAGCCGCTGAGCGCAGGGCTCTGGCCGAAGAGCAGGTCGGCGAGGACGAAACCGGCGCCGGCACCGAACCAGCCGGCCGGGCGGTGCAGATGCGGCGCGCGCACCATGGTACCGACGAGGATCGCATTGGCCGGCCAGAAGGCGACGGAGAAAGCGTGGCGGGTGATCAGCCCCAATGCCGCGCCACCGCCGACCACGGCGCAGACCAGCAGCATGGCGCGGACCGCATCGACCATCGGCCCCCGCCCGGCAAGCGGGCGCGCGGTCCATGGGGGCGCGCCTTGCGCGCCGGACGGAACGGTGGTCGGCATCGCGCGCGATTCTAGGGCGTGGCGGTAAACAAGCGGTAAGGGGCGGGCGTCATGCACCGCTTTCGCGACGAACCGCGGCCAGATCGCCATTGGGCCGCCCCTGAACATGGGCCCAGTCGCGGAATTTCCAGTCGCCGCCCCAGACCAGCCCCTCCGCCTTCGCCGCCTTGCCCAGCGCGCGGAAAAAGACATGGGCGTCGGGTTCGCGCCAATACCAGCGTTCGTCGACCAGATCGGCGGCCCAGGCGGCGGGAATGCCTTCCGGCGTCTGGGCATTGTGGAAGCTGAAGCGCACCTTGCTGGACCCGGCACGGAACAGGCGCTGTTGGACCTCGACCGACCGCCAGCCATAGACGACGACCGGGCGGAACCGCTCGGTGCGCAACCGGGCGATGACCGCGACGACGCGCGGGCGGAAGCGGGGGTGGAGGCTGGCGAGCTTGCGCTCCTGCGGCCAGTTGCTGCTGTCGCCGTCCCAGTGCGCCGGGGCGGCGCGCAGGCGGGCGAGGGTGGCGCCGCCGGGATCGACCCGGCCATCGGCGTCGATCCCGAAGCGATCCTGTGCACTACGGATCGCGGCGATCAGGCGCGGACCGGCGATGCCGTCGATCCCGCCCGGATCGATCCCGATGCGCAGCAGCAGCCATTGCACCGCGCGCACATCGCCCGCGCGGTTCACGCCGCCTTCCCCGACCGCCGCCTCGATCATCGCCCTACCCCTATCCTGTTCATCGCGCGGGGACGCTGGCGGGCGAAATCCTACATTTCAAGCGCGGTTCAGCGGCGCCGGGCGCGTGCTGCCGCGACCTGTGCGCCGAATGCGCGGGCCCGTTCGTCGAGCGCCGTGGTGTTCGCCCAGGCCGGGCCGCCGGCTCGCGCCTGCTTCGCAAGGCGTCCGATCATCGCACTTTCGGCGCGCAGGGTACGCGCTTCCGCCCGGCTGAGGTCGCCACGCCGCCGTCCGTCGCGGATCGAGCGGTTCGCGTCGTTCAGGTCGCGATCGAACGAGGCGCTGGGCGCTGCCGGCATTTCGCGCACGGCGGAACGGCCCCCGTCCCAGATTTGCGCGCTGGCGGGTGCGGCGATCGCAAGCAGGAGGATCGGCAGGATCACACGCATCGGCATTCTCCTTCATCTACGCGCATCCTATCGTCGCGGCACCATCCGCGCCATCCGGCTTTTCCTGTCGCGCAGCTTGGGGTAACGCCAGCGCCCATGATCCGTCCTGCCCTGTCCATCGTCGTTCCCTGTTACAACGAGGCCGCCTGCCTCGACGTGCTGCACACCCGCATTTCGGCGGCGGCGCGCGCGGTGGTCGGCGACGATCATGAAATCGTGCTGGTGAACGACGGATCGCGTGACCAGAGCTGGGCGGTGATGGAGCGGCTGGCGGCGTCCGATCCGCGGCTGGTGGCGATCAACCTGTCGCGCAACCACGGGCATCAACTGGCGCTGACCGCGGGGCTCGACCTGTGCGCGGGCGAGCGCATCCTCATCATCGATGCCGATCTGCAAGACCCGCCCGAATTGCTGGCGGACATGCTCGCGACGATGGAATCGGAAGGCGCCGATGTCGTCTATGCCGTCCGGCGCAAGCGCGAGGGCGAGACCTTCTTCAAGAAGCTGACCGCCGCCGGCTTCTACCGCGTGCTCGACCGGGTGACCGATACCCCGATCCCGCTCGACACCGGCGATTTCCGGCTGATGAGCCGGCGGGCGCTCGACGCACTGCTGAGCCTGCCCGAACAGGCGCGCTTCATTCGCGGCATGGTGGCGTGGGTCGGGTTCCGGCAGGTGCCGTTCCCCTATGACCGCGACGAACGGCTGGCGGGCGAGAGCAAATATCCGCTGGGCAAGATGATCCGCTTCGCCCTCGACGCGGTGACTGGTTTCTCCACCGCGCCGCTCCGCCTCGCCAGCCATATGGGGCTGGTGCTGACCGGGCTGTCGCTGCTGCTGTTTGCCTATATCGCGATCGGCTGGTTGTCGGGCAGCGCGGTGCAGGGATGGACGTCGACGATGCTGGTCGTGGTGTTCCTGGGCGCGGTGCAGATGTTCGTACTGGGGATGATCGGCGAATATCTGGGGCGGCTGTACGTCGAATCGAAGCGGCGGCCGCTCTATCTGGTGGCGGACGTGGCCGGGCCGGTGAAGGGGCGGGCGAGTCTGGGGTATCGGGCCGGGGACCGGGGCGAGGTTACGGTGTCGCCGGTGCTGCCCGAGCAGTCGTAGAAGGTCGGGTTCACGCGAAGGCGCGGAGACGCGAAGAAGGAGATAGATTTCGCGCAGAGACGCGGAGGCGCAGAGAGGTTGCGGGCGCGGACAGGTTTTCCGCGATAGCGGCCTCACTCGTCGTTGCAGCGAAAGATGTCGTCTCCCGGTCGCGTGCGCCTGCCGGGTACGAACCCGCTCTGCGCCTCCGCGTCTCTGCGCGAACCCATTTCTTCTTTTTCTTCGCGTCTCCCCGCCTTCGCGTGAAAACGACTTACCGCGCACCAACCTCGCCCAGCAACCAAGACCGGATCGCACTGGCCAAATTGGGCGGATCGTCCCCCTCGATCCGAACCGCATCGATCGCCGCCACCAGCGCCGACAACGGCAGCGACCGCCGTGCCGCGGCATCCTCCAGCGCCGTCCAGAAACCGGGTTCGAGGCTGATCGAGGTCGCGTGCCCGGCGATGGTGATCGACCGCTTCACCGGCCCGCGAAAGCCGCCCGGCGGCGCGACCGGCTTCATTCGCTGTCGAACAGCGACGCCAGCTGCTCGATCATCGTGCCGGCCAGCTGCTCGGCGTCCATGATCGTGACCGCGCGATTGTACCAGCGGGTCACGTCATGACCGATGCCGATCGCGACCAACTCGACCGGCGACTTGCCCTCGATATAGGCGATCACCTGCCGCAGGTGCCGCTCCAGATAGCTGCCCGAATTGACCGACAGGGTGGAATCGTCGACCGGCGCACCGTCCGAGATCACCATCAGCACCTTGCGATCCTCGGGCCGCGCGATCAGCCGGCCATGCGCCCACAGCAGCGCCTCGCCGTCGATATTTTCCTTCAGCAACCCTTCTCGCATCATCAACCCAAGCGACTTCTTCGCCCGCCGCCACGGCTCGTCGGCCTGTTTGTAGACGATGTGGCGGATGTCGTTCAGCCGACCGGGCTGGGGCGGGCGACCGGCGGCGAGCCACGCCTCGCGGCTCTGTCCGCCCTTCCACGCGCGGGTGGTAAAGCCGAGAATCTCGACCTTCACCCCGACGCGTTCCAGCGTGCGGGCGAGGATGTCGGCGCTGATCGCCGCGATGCCGATCGGGCGGCCGCGCATCGACCCCGAATTGTCGATCAGCAGCGTGACGACGGTATCGCGAAACTCGGTATCGCGCTCGATCTTGTAGCTCAACGACTGCGCCGGATTGATGACCACGCGGGCCAGCCGCGCGGCGTCGAGCAGCCCTTCTTCCTGGTCGAAGTCCCATGACCGCGACTGTTGCGCCATCAACCGGCGCTGCAACCGGTTGGCGAGCTTCGTCACCACCCCCTGCAACTGCACCAGCTGCTGGTCGAGATAGGCACGCAGCCGCTCCAGCTCGTCGGCCTCGCACAGTTCGGTCGCGGCGATCACTTCGTCGAACTTGGTGGTGAAGGCGCGATAGTCGAACTGGGTGTTGAGGTCGGCAAAGGGGCGGTTGGGGCGCACGGGCATCATGCCGCCCTCGTCCTCGCCATCGGCCATGTCGTCGCCCTGCGCATCGACATCCTCGGACATGTCGTCCGACTGGCCATCGGACTGCTCGTCGTCGCTGCGGTCCTCGCCGCGCGCCTCGACCTGCCCTTCGCCGCCCTGCTGTTCGCCTTCGTCCTCGCCGTCGTCCTGCGGGGTTTCCTCGTCCTCGCCTTCGGAATCGTCGCCGCCGTCATCGGCCTGTTCGGGCTCGACCTCGCCCTCGACCAGCTCGAGGTCCTGCAGGATGCGGGTGATGCCGCGCCCGAACGCCGCCTGATCGCCAGCCAGCGCGGACAATGCGTCGAGCTGGGCGCCGGCACGTTCCTCGATCCAGTCGGTGATCAGCGCCATGGCGGGGATCGCCGCGGCGGGCGGCATCCGACCGGTCAGCCGTTCGCGCACCATCAGCTGTACGGCGGTCGACAGCGGCACTTCGGCGCGGGTGCGTGCGCGGGTGATCGGGTCGGAGCGCATCCGCATCGCCAGCGCCTGATCCAGATTGTCGGCGATCCCGTCATAGCCCGCCGACCCGATCGCATCGACCCGCGCCTGTTCGACCGCATCGAACACCGCGCGCGCCACCGCATCGCCCGGCGCCGCGCGGGCGTGAAGCGCGGTGTCGTGATAGCGCATCTTCAGCGCAAACCCGTCGGCCAGGCCCCGGGCCTCCGCCACCTGATCGGCGGGCAGCGCGCGCGCGGGCATAGGCACCTTGATATGCTTGCCTGATGCGACCGGCGCGTCGGCGGTAAAGCCCAGTTCCACTTCCGGCTCCTCGGCAAGCGCGCGCGAGGTGCCGCGCAGGACGTCGCGAAACCGGTCGAGTGGAGATTCCTGTGCCATGGCGCCTGCTTTGGGGATTGCCCGGAGCAAGGGCAAGGGGGTGGTGGCGGGGCAGCAACGCAAATGACAAGCGCTTCCGCCTCCGGTAGAAGAACGCGGTGGCAATCCTCCGACGCCTGATCCTGACCCATAAGGCAGCGGCGCTGCTGGCAATCGCCATCGCGTTAGCGATGAAGGCGATCGTGCCAGCGGGGTTCATGCCCATGCTGGTCGAGGGGCGCGTTGTTATCGCGCTGTGCCCCGGCAGCAGTCCAGCTGTAACGATGGCCCACCCCGCCGCCATGGCCTATCATGAGATGACGGCCGTACAGCACGGCGGCCACAGCAAACCCGACACCCCCCAACACGACAACAAGCCACAACCCTGCGCCTTTGCCGGATTGACCGCGCTGTCGCTGGCGGGGGCGGACCCGGTGGTGTTGGCGGGGGCCATCGCCTTCGTCCTGGCGCTGGGGTTGCAGATCGTCGTTGCGCTGCCGACGATACGGCCCGCCCGGCTGCGGCCGCCGTTGCGCGGGCCGCCTGTGATCGCCTGACATCGTCCGGTGCGGTTGGCCTCGTCGCTGCTGGCGGCGGGGCTGTCGCGCTGCTGTCTGGACGGAGTGCCGCACGCCGCTTTCGGTCGTGCGCAGGCTCCCAGCGATCATCAGGAACACCCTGTCATGCCACCTCACACGGCCGCGTCTGCGGCCCCATCTTGCCGTGCGCCGGTCGCGTCGCGGCGAACGCGCCGGCCCTATGGACCGCTCCATCGCCCACCGGGAGGCCGGCGATGAGCGATCCGCGCCTTTATCGCACGATCTGGCGCTGGCATTTCTATGCCGGGCTGATCGTCGCACCGTTCCTGCTGATCCTGAGCATCACGGGCACGATCTATCTGTTCAAGGACGAGCTGAACGATGCGCTGATGCCCGATCTGCAGATCGTCGCGCCGGTCGCTCGTCCGCTCCCGCCGTCGCGGATGATCGCGGCGGCGGTGACGGCGGTCCCTGGCGTGCCGACGCGGATCGACCTGCCCGAGGCGCCGACCCGTCCGGCAAAGGTGTGGATCGATGCCGCAAGCGGCGAGCCGCGACAGGTGATGGTCGACCCGGCATCGGGACGGGTGCTGGGCAGCTATGTCTACGCCCATACGCTGGTCGGGTTCGCCGACGTCATGCACGGGTCGCTGACCTTCGGGCCATGGGGCGATGCGGTGGTGGAGCTGGCGGCGTGCTGGGCGCTGATGCTGATCGCGTCGGGGCTGTTCCTGTGGTGGCCGCGCGGGCGGCGGTCGATGGCGGGCGTGTTGTGGCCGCGGCTGCGGGCGCGGGGCCGCGTGTTCTGGCGTGACCTGCATGCGGTGACGGGGGTGTGGAGCGTCGCGCTGATCGCGTTCCTGCTGCTGACCGGGCTCCCCTGGGCGGTGGTGCAGGGGCCGCTGGTGCGCGGCGCGTTCACCGCGATGGGCATCGGTAACGAGGCTGCCCGCTTCGACCGTGTCTCGCCACGCAGCACGCCGATGGCGACGCTGGGTGGCGTGCCGTGGAGTCAGGAGACCGCTCCGATGACGGCATCCGACCCCGCCCATGCCGAGCATGGCGGCGGCGGGCATCACGCCGACGCGGACGATGCGGCGGTCGCCGGCGCCGACGCGATCGCCGCGAAGGCACAGGCGGCGGGGATCACCGGGGGCTATCGCCTGTACCTGCCGTCCGGCCCGACCGGCATCTACACCGTGATGGTCACCCCCCGGCATCCCGAGGGACAGCGCACGCTGCAATATGACCGCTGGTCGGGGCGATTGTTGTGGGAGAATGGCTGGAACCGCTACGGCATCGGGGCGAAGGCGGTCGAGCTGGGCGCGCAGATCCATATGGGCCGTTATTTCGGGCTGCCCAACCAGCTGCTGATGCTGCTGCCATGCATCGCCATCATCCTGCTGGTGGTCAGCGGCGTGACGATGTGGTGGCGCCGGCGCCCCAGGGGCAGGCTGGCCACGCCACCGCCGGTCAGCGGGGCACGGCTGCGCGGGGCGATCACGCTGCTGGCCGTGGCGGGCGTGTTCCTGCCGCTGTTCGGGGCGTCGCTGCTGGTGCTGGCGGTCGTCGACCGGATCGTGGCGACGCTGCGCCGACCCGCGGTCGCGTGAGGTCAGTCGACCGGCGCCAGCGCGCGCCGGTCGACATCGATCCAGCGGTCCTTGCCCTCGCCGCCGCGTGCGTCGCGCATGGCGCGCAACCGCCGGGTGGTCGGCGCGTCATGGTCCATCCACAGCCGCACGCCACCCGAATGAAACAGCATCGCCCAGTCGCTGCCGCTGTCGCCGGCGACCAGCATCGGGCGGCGGACCGGGTCGATACAGGCCATGATCGCGGCGACCTTGCCCTCCTGCCACGGGAGCGGGGTCCAGAGCGTCGTCATCGGCGTGAGCGCGGCGCGGGCGGACCAATAGCCGGGGCGGGCCGCCGTCCCCTGCGCAATGTCGCGCCGCGCGGTCGAGATCTGGCCGGCGGCATCGCGCAGCAGCATGGTCGTGCCGATCACCCGTTCGGGCGGGATCGACAGGCCGTAGCGCGGGTCGGACGCGACCATGCGCACGACCTCTTCCTGCGACGCGCTGACGATATAGACCGCGACGCCACGTGCCTTCAGCGCCGCGATCAGCGCGCGTTGTGCGGCATAGATGCGGGGGGCTTCGATCGTCTCGTCCACCTGTCGCCCGTCGCGGACATAGCGGACCGGAATGCCGCCACGATGGGCGAGGAGAGCATCGAAGCGCTGTTTCAGAACGCCCAGCGGTTGCCCGGCAAAGACCTGCGCGCTCCACGGCAGGCACAGCTTCGCATCGAAATCGCACAGCCGCCGATAATAACCGTAGAGGCTTTCGCCCGGATCGAGGGGCATGGGGCGCAACTCCGGCGGCAGGCGGTCGACCGACAGCCAGCCCTGCTGTTCGAAGAAGGCGATGCCCGCTTCCTCGATATCGCTGCTCCACAGCGTCCCGTCGGCGTCGAACACGGCATAGTCGCCGGGCCGGGCGGCGGCGACGGCGCGGTCGAGTTCGGCCTGGACCGGGGCGGGCCATGGCGTTGCGGCGGCGAACATCAGCGCGAACAGGAGCATTACGACAGGCTTTCGACAAAGGGATCGCTGACGCT
The DNA here is from genome assembly GCF_003951715.1 of Sphingomonas sp. ABOLH. Taxonomy (NCBI): domain Bacteria; kingdom Pseudomonadati; phylum Pseudomonadota; class Alphaproteobacteria; order Sphingomonadales; family Sphingomonadaceae; genus Sphingomonas; species Sphingomonas sp. ABOLH. Next base: position 36,647 of record NZ_QQWV01000019.1, read on the forward strand.
CGCTTTTCCCGCACGGTCGTGGCGCCCGGTGATGCGGCGGCGCCACGCGGGATGGTCCGCATGGGTCAGCGTCAGGTCATACCAGCCGAGCGCCTGTTCGAGCGACCAGCGGTGGCGGCCCGTGCCAAGCGCTTCCTCGGTCGCGCCGCCGCCGGGGGTGAGGCGACGCAGGCGCAACCCGGTGCCCGGCGTGATGACGGCAAGGCCGGCGTCGCCGACCGTCCAGGCGACCGGCGGCACCGTGTCGCCCCGCGTGCCGACGAAATGGCGGTGGAAGCCGTTCGGCCCCAGCACCCACAGGTCGTACCGACCGTCCGCGTCGAACGGCCAATGCCCCTCGATCCGGCTGCCTGCCCCCACGACGTAGCGACGCGGCGGGTGGTCAAGCGCGTGCCGGTCGTAGACGTGGAACACGGCGCCCGCGCCATCGGCGGCGAAGCGCAGGGTCAGGCCGGTATCGGCGACGCGCTCGGTCGCCTCCAGGCGATAGGGCAGCGCGCGCGAGCGGCGGACGCCCGGTTCCTGCCATGGCGCGGCGGCGGGCGGGGCGGGGGGATCGACCTGTCCTTTCAGTGCGGCGGCGCGCCGCGCGTCCGCGCCCGGATCGGGCAGGCGCGGCGCGGCGGTGTCGCTTGCCGCAAAGTCGAACGCGCTGGTCAGGTCGCCGCAGATCGCCCGCCGCCACGGCGCGATATTGGGTTCGTGAAACCCGAAGCGCGTTTCGAGGAAGCGGATGACCGAGGTGTGGTCGAAGGTCTGCGAATTAACCCAGCCGCCCCGGCTCCACGGCGATACGACATAGAGCGGCACGCGCGGGCCGAGGCCATAGGGGCGACTGCGATACTCCGACAGGTCGATGTCCTTGTCGCCGATGCTCGGCATGTCGTGATAGGCGCCGGCCAGATCGACGGTCGATCCGCCGAGCAGCTTGCCGTCCGTCCCGCGCGACGGCGGGGCGGGGGGCGGAACGTGGTCGAAAAAGCCGTCATTCTCGTCGAACATCACCAGCAGCACGGTGCGCGCCCAGACCTTCGGGTCGGCGGTCAGCGCGTCGAGGATGCTTGCGACATAGTCCGCGCCCTGTGCCGGGCTGGAGGGGCCGGGATGTTCGGACCCGGCGGCGGTGGCGATGACATAGGACACTTGTGGCAGGTGGCCGGCGAGCACGTCGGCCTTCAACTGCTCGGGGCCACGCGTGGTCAGCGCCCGGTCCTTCAGCTCAGCATCGCCGCGCCCGGCATGCGCCTCGCGAAACGCCGCGAAGCCGGCCAGCGGATTGTCGGTGAAGTTATCCGCCATGTCCTGATAGATGCGCCAGTCGATGCCGGCCGCCTGCATCCGCTCGACCGTGGTGGTCCAGCGATAGGGATCGGGGGCGCCGCCCTGATCGACGAAATTGTCGTGCGAATTGCCGATCGCCGGGCCGCCATGGGTGCCGGCGGGGTCGTTGGTGCCGGTCCACAGCACCAGCCGGTTGGTGTTGGTCCCGGTCTGCGTCGCGCAATGATAGGCGTCGCAGATCGTGAACGCCTCGGCCAGCGCGAACTGGAAGGGGATGTCGGCGCGGGCGTAATGCCCCATCGCGCGCGGGTGCTTGGCCTCGGGCCAATGCGCCATGCGGCCTTGGTCCCATGCCCGCTGTGCATCGGGCCAGGCGTGCGGCGTGCCCTCCATCCGCATCAGTTCGAACTGACGGCGGGTATCGAGATGGAAGGGGCTGGTGACGCGCGGACCGCCCGGCGCGGTGCGGTCGCTCTGTTGCCAGACAGTGCCGCCGGGCGTCGGGATCGGGAAGCGGTCGCCGAACCCGCGCACCCCGCGCAACGTGCCGAAATAATGGTCGAAGCCGCGATTTTCCTGGCACAAGATCACGACATGCTGGACGTCGGCGATGGTGCCCGTGCGCCGGTCGGGCGCGATCGCGGCGGCACGGGCGATCGACGCGGGCAACGCCGCCGCCCCGACAAGAGCGGCACCGGTGGACAGGAGGGTGCGGCGTGACAGGTCGACCATAAGGGTACTCGATAGCTTGTCGTCGTCCCCGTGCAGGCGGGGACCCATGGACGCTGACGTAGCGGCGCAATGCGAAACGTCGGCGGCAACGGATCCCCGCCTGCGCGGGGATGACCGGTAGGTCAGAAGTCGAACGTCAGCGCCGCCGTGACCGTGCGCGGCGTGCCGAGGAACGCCGACCCGCCGTCCGCGCCGGCCAGGTAGCGCCGGTCGGCAAGGTTGGTCGCCTGCACCGTCAGCGACATGCCCTTCATCACCGCATTGACCTCGCCCAGGTCGATGCCGGCATAGGCGTCGACCGTGGTGAAGCTGGGCGCGGTCGCATCGCCGTCGCTGCCGATGAAGCGGTCGCCGACGAACTTGGCGGCTGCGCCGACCTTGAACACGCCGCGGGCATAGTCGGCCGCCGCGACCCACATGTTGCGGGGGCTATTGATGACCTGCCGCCCCGGCGTCACGCCGATATCGGCGTCCTGCGCGGCATTGCCGGTGCCGATATAGGTCGCGTGGTTGTAGGTATAGTTGCCCGACAGGGTCAGCCCCTGCGTCACCCGGTACGCAAGCGCCGCCTCGATCCCGCGGCTCTTGATCCCGCCGACGTTCAGATAGACGCTGTCCTGCTCCTCCAGATAATCGATGCCGGTGACGAGGTTCGCCGAGATCGACTGGATGCGGTTGTTGAACTTGATGTCATAGGCGGTCAACGACGCCTTGACCCGCGGCGTCGAATAGCGCGCGCCGATTTCGATGTTGTTCGCGGTTTCGGGCTTGATGCGGGCGATCACCTCGCGCGGTTCGCCGAGCGGCCCGTTGCCGATCGCGGCGAAGTTCTGCGAATAGCCGGCGAACGCCTCCAGCCCGTCGATCGGCGCATGATAGACGATGCCGGTCGAGATCAGCGGGCGGCTGTTCGAATTCAGCTCGGTCACGGCACGGCCGTTCAGCAATTCGGCGCGCCGCTGGTCGAGGAAGAACTGCTTCACCCCGAACCGCGCGGTGAGCGGGCCATAGGTCACCGCGTCCTCGACATAATACATGATCTCGTCGAGGTCGTAGTCGGTGCTGAACTGCTGGTAATAGGGCTTGCCGTCGAACGCCGGGCCGACCAGCGCGTTGGTGATCTTGTGCCAGTCGCGCAGCTGGTTGGCACGGCCGCGTTCCCACCACAGGCCGCCGCGCAGCGTGTTCTGGAACGCGCCGAAATCATGCGTCCACGCCGCATCGGCGGTCAGGCCGCCACGGTCGTTTTCATAATGGGTGTGGCGGTACGACATGACCGGGGTCGACCCTACCGCGTAGCAGCGGGGCGCATAGACCGCCGGGATCGCCGCCGTGCCGGTGCAGCCGGTGAGGAAGGTCGCCTTCGCACCGGTCGGGTCCACGAAATAATAGCGGCCGAGATTGCCGCCGCCGATCACGGTCGGCTGGCTGCCGGTGAACTCGCTTTCCGGGTTGCCGGCGCCGTCGTTGCGGACATCGACCAGATAGGGCGGTGCGAAATCGCCGCGCCCGCGCATGCGGTGATAATAGCCCGCACCCGACAGCTTCACTTCGCCCAGATCGGTCTCGCCACGCAGATAGGTGAAGAAATTGCGGCGCAGCGCGCGCGAGGTCGAGCGATAGCCCTGGTCGATGTACGGAATGCCGGTCCAGTTGTCGGTATAGGCATCGTGGTTCGGATCGTTGGCGAACATTTCGGGGCTGACCGACCCGAATTCCGCTTCGTCGGCATCGTCATAGCTGACCCAGCCGGTCAGCTTCACCCGGTCGATATGGCTCACGATCTTCGCATCGACATGATCGCGGCGCGTCTCGCCCGATCCGCCGATCCAGTCCTTCACCCGGCTGGTCGAGGCGCTGACAAAGGCGCGGGTGTCGCCGGCGAACTGGCCGGTATCGACCCGGCCATAAATCTTGCGCGCGCCGAAATCGCCGCCGGCCAGCGTGAAGCGATAGCGGGTGTCGCGCGTCGGGTCGGTGGTGACATAGTCGAGCGTGGCGCCCAGCGCCTCGTTCGAGCGCGACGAGATGTCGGCGGTGCCCTGCGACACGGTCACCGTCTTCAGGTTCAGCACGTCGAGATAGCGGTTGGCCCGCGATCCGCCACCATAGCCCGAACCGCCATTGGGCAGGCCGTCGATGGTCGAGCCGATCTGCTGGCCGCCGCCGCCCGAGCTGAAGCCGCGGATGCTGATCGAGGTCGCCCAGTCGGACGAACCGAACGCGTCGCCTTCCGCCACGAACACGCCGGGCAGTTCCTTGATGACGTCGTTGACGCTGGTCAGGGCCGACTGGCGGTCGAGCATCGGCTCGGTCACCTGCGTGTTGGCGAAGGTCGTCGCGCGGCCGGTCACGACGATCTCGCCGCCGCTGCGTGCCTCGTCCTGCGTGCCCCCCGACACTTCGGCCGTCGCCGCATCGGCCGGAGCCGTCTGCGCATGGGCGTGCGTCGTCCCCGCCGCGATCGCCAGGATCGCCGCACCCGTGATGAACTTCATGATGTCTCCCTTGGCGGGCGTGCCGCCTTGTCCCGGCCGTTGTCCGACCCCGGACGCGCCTTTGGCGGGAATTGATGACGCGTGTGTGACATTTGATGATATTTGCGGAGTAACGTGAATAATTGGCGGAGTGATCTGTCACATCAACGCAATATCATCATTTGTGCAGCGAAAATCGTCGCCAGAACCACAGACCCGACACGGTCGCCCCGCCGCCCAGCATCAGGGCGGTCGTCAGCGTCGCGCTGGTGAAGAAACCGAGCCACGGCGCGCGATTGTCGGCCAACTCACGCAACAGCATCAGCGCGACGCTGCCGGCATAGCCGAACGAATCGGCGAGATAGATCAGGAAGCCGGCATTGCCCGGCGACTTGCCCAGCGCCATCATCCGGTCGAACAGCACCGCGCTGAACGGGGCATAGGCGCTGTAGATGCCGATGCCGATCCACACCGTCCACGCGACCGGCCCGATCCAGCCGAGCCGGAACAGGAGCGTCGCGCCGCCCAGTGCCAGCGCGCCGAACAGGATCGCGCCATGGATCGCCAGCAGCGCGCGCAGATTGCTGCGGATCGTCGCCAGCATCGCCATGCCGATCAGCACCACGATCGTTACCGGCACTTCGGTGATCGAAAACATCGCCGCCGGCGCGCCGTTGCCGAGATCGCCCCAGATTTCGGCGGCGAAATTGTCGCGAAAGTCGCGCAGGCCGGTCAGCAGCGTATAGCCGAGGATCAGCAGCGCAAGCGGCAGGGCGTGCGCGCGGACATAGGCGCGGCGTGCCGGGCCATCCATCGCCACGCGCGTCCCGCGCGCCGCACGATCGGCGGCATCGGGCGGCGGGGTCCGCGCCAGCACCGCCAGCGCGGCGACGAGGACCGGCGCGAACACCAGCCCCGTCACTGCCGGCATCCAGAAGGGTGACAGCCCGTGCTGGACGAGCAGCGCTCCCGCCGTCCGGGTCGCGCCCGACGACAGGATGAAGCTGGCGGTCAGCATCGCCGCCAGCATTTCCGACACGCGCCGCCCCTCCAGATAGCGAAAGACGAGGCCCCAGATCATGCCGAGCGGCAGGCCGTTGAGGAACAGGCATAGCGGCCCGGCCCAGGCGGGTAGCAGCGCAAAGCCCAGCAGCGCGAGCCACGCCGCACCGATCAGCGACAGGATCAGCCGCGCCCGCCGGTCGGCGCGGTGCTCGGCGACCACCTTCACCCCGACCATCTTCGACAGGGCATAGCCGACCGCCTGCGCCAGGATCAGCGTCGCCTTGTAATCCAGCAACTGCCACAGCGGCGCCTGATCGGCGAAGGCGACCGCCATGACCGGTTTGCGAAAGGCGTACATCGCGAAATAGACGCAGAACGCGGCCAGCCCCGCCGCGAACAGGGGCACACGGGAAGGGGCTGGCGTCGACAAGCTGCTGACAATCGCTACGAAACAGCTGCGCTCCTAGGGCACGGATATGTCGGTTCGATGACCTTGGCACTGGCGTCCCCACGCCCCATGTCGACCCCATGGCCCTTGCCCGATGGATCACCCCGCATCCCAGCGGCATTCACCTGCCCGCGATCGACGTCTGGATCGATCCGTCGGAACCGGTCGAACGTGCGCTCGTCACCCATGGCCATGCCGATCATGCGCGTGGCGGGCATGGACAGGTCTGGGCGACGCCGGAGACGCTGGCGATCATGGCGACGCGCTATGGCCCGCAAAACGGGGTGCCGATCGCCTATGGCGAGAGCATCCGCATGGGCGACTACGACATATCCTTCGTGCCCGCCGGTCATGTGCTGGGATCGGCGCAGATCGTGCTCGACCATGGTGGCGAACGCGTCGTCGTGTCGGGCGATTACAAGCGCCGGCCCGATCCGACCTGTGCGCCGTTCCAGCCGGTGCCGTGCGACGTCTTCGTGACCGAGGCGACCTTCGGCCTGCCGGTCTTCCGCCATCCCGAAACCCGCGACGAGATCGACAAGCTGCTGGCGGCGCTCCGCATGGAGCCGGAGCGTTGCGTGCTGGTCGGCGCCTATGCGCTGGGCAAGGCGCAGCGGGTGATCGCCGAGGCACGGGCGATGGGGTTCGACGACCCGATCTACCTCCACGGTGCAATGCAGCGGCTTTGCGACCTCTATGTCGAACTGGGCGTCGATCTGGGCGAACTTCGTCCGGTCGCGAGCGCTTCCAAGGCGGAGTTGCAGGGCCGCATCATCGTCGCACCGCCTTCCGCTTTGGGCGACCGCTGGTCGCGGCGGCTGCCCGACCCGATCACCGCGATGGCCAGCGGCTGGATGCGGGTTCGCCAACGCGCCCGGCAGCGCGGCGTCGAACTGCCGCTGATCCTGTCCGACCATGCCGACTGGGACGAACTGACGGAGACCCTGACCGAAATCGCGCCGAAGGAGGTGTGGGTAACCCACGGCCGCGAGGACGCGCTGGTCCATTGGTGCATGACCCGCCAGATCAAGGCCCGCGCGCTCGACCTAGTCGGCTTCGAGGACGAGGATGATTGAGGGGGCGGGGCAGCGGTTGGGGCCGTCGCTTAGGTTCCCGGCGGATCGCCTCAGACGTTCGGACAGGATGGATCAGCGTGCGGCAGCCACGATGACGCCCTTACGCGCCTGATGGGACTTAGACCGGTCACCCCACCGTCACCCCGGACTTGATCCGGGGTCCCGCTTCTTCTTCTCCGGTCGACGGAAGGCGAGCCCCCGGCTCAAGGTCGGGCTGCCGGGCAGGCGGATGTCGCGCCATCAGCCATTTCGAAATCTTACGAAAGAACGGCCGGTCGACCGGAAATCAACCGAACCACGCCCCCACATCCGGGGCGCGGCTAACTACGATGCCCGTACCGCGCCTATCGACCAGCATCAGCATCTACGAACAGCCGACCCGCAAAACGGCCCGCTTCGATCACCACTTACGGAAAGCTCGCTCCGGCAACGCCCGAAACGCCGTCCCGCCTCAGAACCGGAACGCCGTCCCCACATAGATCGCCTGCCCCTCGCGGCGATCCGGCGACACGCGCAGCATCCGCTCGCGGTCGGTGCGGCTGCGCATGCCCGCGGTCACGTCGAGGTTGCGGGTCAGCTTCAACGATCCGCCGCCATCGAGCGAATAGCCCGAGGTGTCGGTGATCATCTTCGGCTGGTCGGTCAGCGCATGGTCGACCGTCAGCGGCGCGCGCGTGCCGAACTTGCGCGCCGAATAGCCCATGCCGACGGGATCGCGGCTGCCCGGCTGGGTGCCGAGATCGAGTCGGGTCAGGTCGCCGATCGCGGCCAGCCGCTTGCCGCCGACCGATCCGCCCAGATTATAGGTGACGGGGTTCAGCGCCAGCGTCGGCGTGACGGCGGCGACACGGTCGGTCGGGCGTTCCGCCTGCATGGTCGCGCTGCGGACCGCGGCCTTGATCGCACGGCTGCCGATGACGGCGCCTTCGGACGGCGTGAACTGGAACCCGGTCGGGTTCAGCGCGGTGCGCGACAGCGCAGCGGCGAGTCGCGGGTCGGCCGAGGCCGGCGTGAACGAGCCGAAGCCCGCCAGCGGCATGCGGTCGAGATCGAGCTTCTTGAGGACACGCGGCGCGCGCTGTTCCTGCGCGAACAAGGCAGGCGACGCACCAAGCCCGGCGGCGATCATCGCCCCCAGTCCAATGCCAGCCAAGATCCTGCCACCCGTCATGTCAAACCTCACTCCCCGCTAATCGCGATATCATGATTCGGTTTCCCGTATCCACCGCCTCCGGTCGCTTTCCCGGCTAGTGTTGCATCGAACACACATATTTGTCCGACCAAAGCGGTGGCGGGCTGGAACGGGGCGTCGGCGGGCCGATTGCACACCCTTGCCGGTGCGGATCACCAACCCGCTTGCCGCGTCCGCGCCACCTCCTATAGAAGCGGGCCGAACTGCCATATTGGCCTGTAGTCAAGGAACCGCCGATGAACCGCCCGCTGCTGATCGCGTTGCTGGCAACGCTTGCCCTGCCGATGGCCGCGTGCAGTGGCGGCAAGGGCCGCGTCGCGGGCGACCTTGCCGCATCGAAGGTCACGACGATCGGCGTGAACAGCTATCTGTGGCGCGCTAGCCTCGACACGCTGTCGTTCATGCCGATGGCGCAGACCGACTCGAACGGCGGCGTCATCGTCACCGATTGGTACGTCAATCCGGCGGTGCCGACCGAACGCACGAAGGTGACGGTCACGATCCTCGACCAGGACCTGCGTGCCGACGCGCTGCGCGTGGCGCAGATCCGCCAGGTGAACCAGGGCGGCCAGTGGGTCGAGGCGCCGGTGACGGCCGCCACGGTGCAGAAGCTGGAAGATATCATCCTGACCCGTGCGCGCGACCTGCGCCGCGGGGCCATCACGGGCTGATCCGACGACCATGACTCCGCGTTTTTCGCCGGCCGAGGCCGATGCCCGCTGGCAGGCGGCATGGGATTCGGCGCAAACTTTCGTCGCCGACGACCACTCGCCCAAGCCCAAACGCTATGTGCTGGAGATGTTCCCGTACCCCTCGGGACGCATCCATATGGGGCACGTTCGCAACTATACGATGGGCGACGTGCTGGCGCGCTTCCTGCGGATGACCGGCCATGAGGTCCTGCACCCGATGGGGTGGGACGCGTTCGGCATGCCCGCCGAAAATGCGGCGATGGAAAAGAAGGTCCATCCCGGTGAGTGGACCTATGCCAATATCGCGGCGATGAAGGCGCAGCTGAAGCGGCTGGGCCTCGCCTTCGACTGGTTGCGTGAGTTCGCCACCTGCGATCCCGACTATTACGGCCACGAACAGGCGCTGTTCCTCGAACTGCTCAAGGGCGGGCTGGTCTATCGCAAGGAGTCGGCGGTCAACTGGGACCCGGTCGACATGACCGTACTGGCCAACGAACAGGTGATTGATGGGCGCGGCTGGCGCTCGGGCGCGCTGGTCGAGAAGCGCAAGCTCAGCCAGTGGTTCCTGAAGATCACCGATTTCGCCGACGACCTGCTCGCCGGCCTCGGCACGCTCGATCAATGGCCCGACAAGGTCCGGCTGATGCAGGAAAACTGGATCGGCAAGTCGGAAGGGCTGCAATTCTCCTTCGCGCCGGTCGCGCCGTTCGATCAGCGGATCGAGGTCTATTCGACCCGTCCCGACACGATCTTCGGCGCCAGCTTCGTCGCGATCGCCGCCGATCACCCGATCGCGCGGGCGCTGGCCGACGCCAAGCCGGACGCCGCCGCGTTCATCGAGCTGTGCAAGCAGGGTGGGACCACCGCGGCCGAGCTGGAAACCGCGGAAAAGCTGGGCTTCGACACCGGCTACCGGATGCAGCATCCGTTCGCTGCGGGCGTCGAACTGCCGGTCTATATCGCGAATTTCGTGCTGATGGACTACGGCACCGGCGCGGTGATGGGCGTGCCGGCGCATGACCAGCGCGACCTCGACTTCGCGCGCAAATATGGCCTCGACGTCCGTCGCGTCGTGGCTGACGGCGACCTGACCGATCCGGTATTCGATGGCAGCGAAGCCTATACCGGCCCCGGCCGCCTCGTGAACTCCGACTTCCTGAACGACATGGACGTCGCCGCTGCCAAGCGCGCGGTGATCGACCGCGCCGAAGCCGGCGGTTGGGGCAAGGGCACGACCGTGTGGCGCCTGCGCGACTGGGGGGTGAGCCGCCAGCGTTACTGGGGCACGCCGATCCCGATCGTGCATTGCGGCGCATGCGGCGTGGTGCCGGTTCCGACCGACCAACTGCCGGTCAAGCTGCCCGAGGACGTGTCGTTCGACATCCCCGGCAACCCGCTCGACCGCCATCCGACCTGGAAGCATGTCGATTGTCCGTCGTGCGGTGCACCGGCGCGGCGGGAGACCGACACGCTCGACACCTTCGTCGATTCGTCCTGGTATTTCATCCGCTTCGCCAGCCAGCCCGACGACAAGCCGTTCGATCGGGCGGTCGCCGAAAGCTGGCTGCCGGTCGACCAGTATATCGGCGGGGTCGAGCATGCGATCCTCCACCTGCTCTACGCACGCTTCTGGACCCGCGCGCTCAACCATGTCGGGCTGATCGACCTGAAGGAGCCGTTCGCCGGCCTGTTCACGCAGGGCATGGTGACGCACGAGACGTACAAGTCGGCGGACGGCCGCTGGCTTGCGCCGTCCGAAGTGACCGACGGTATCGAAACCGCGACCGGTGATGCGATCACCATCGGCCGCGTCGAAAAAATGTCGAAGTCGAAGAAGAATACGGTCGATCCCGAACCGATTCTCGATCGCTACGGCGCCGATGCCGCGCGCTGGTTCATGCTGTCCGACAGCCCGCCCGAACGCGACCTGCCGTGGAGCGAAGCGGGGATCGAAGGCGCCGAACGCTTCGTCAAGCGCGTGTGGAAGCTGGTCGCGAATCACACGGCCGGCGGCACCAGCCCGGAGGCGCTGACCCGCGCTGTCCATCGCACGATCGCCGGCGTCGCGGACGACATCACTGCGCTCCAGTTCAACAAGGCGGTGGCGAAACTCTATACGCTGCTGGGCGAGGCGGAGAAGGCGAAGGGCATGTCGGACGCTGACATGGACGCGCTGCTGCTGCTGGTCAGCCCGATGATCCCGCATCTGGCGGAAGAGGCCTGGTCGCAGCTTGGCCGCCCCGGGCTGATCGCCGATGCCGCCTGGCCGCTGGTCGATGCGGCGATGCTGGTCGAGGCGGAATCGACCATCGCGGTGCAGGTCAACGGCAAGCTGCGCGACACCATCGTGCTGGCCAAGGGTGCGCCCAAGGAAGACGCCGAGGCCGCTGCCCTTGCGAGCGAGAAGATCGTCCGCGCGCTGGAGGGCAAGGCGCCGCGCAAGGTCATCGTCGTGCCCGACCGTCTCGTGAACATCGTCGCATGATCCGCGCCGCCGTCCTCGCTGCCGCGTTCCTATTGGGTGGCTGCGGCCTGCGCCCGCTCTATGCCGGGGGCGAGGGCGGGGTGGTGCGCCAGACGCTATCAGGCGTCGAGGTCGCGCCGATCGCCGGGCAGAATGGCTGGCTGGTCGCCAATGCGCTGCGCGACCGGCTGCGCGCCGAAGGGCCGGCGCGCTACCGGCTGGAGATCAAGCTGGACGATGACATCACCGGTCTGGGCGTGCGGCGCGACGATTCGATCACGCGCGAACGGCGGACGCTGCGCGCGCGCTATCAGCTGATCGACCTGTCGAACGGCGCTGTGACGCTCGACGCGACGGCGGGGTCGGATGCCGGGATCGACGTGGTGCGGTCCGAATATGCGACCATCGCGGCGGAACGCTCGGCGCTCGAACGGCTGTCGGTGATCGTCGCGGACCAGATCGTGACGCGGATCGCGCTGAACCTGCCCAAGAACGGCTCGTGAAACTCCGGCCCGAGCAGGTCGCGGCCAAGCTCGACCGGCCCGGCCCCGATATCCGGCTCTACCTGTTCCACGGTCCCGACACGGCCGGCGCGCTGGCGCTGGCCGCGCGACTGGCGAAGGGCGTGGGCGAAGGGGCCGAGCGGGTCGATATGGACGGCGCGATGCTGAAAGGGCGCCCCGGCCTGCTCGCCGACGAATCCGCGTCGATGTCTCTGTTCGGCGATGCCCGCTTTATCCGCGTGACCGGCATGGGCGAGGAATCGGTCGAGGCGGTGACGCTGCTGCTCGCCGCCGAACGTGCCGGCAATCCGGTCGCCGCCATCGCGCCGACGATCAAGGGCACGTCGAAACTGGTGAAGCTGGTCACCGCGTCGCTCAACGCGGTTGCCGTCGCCTGCTACGTGCCCGATGCGGCGCAGGCGGCGAAGCTGGCGGTGGCGATGGCGCGCGACCATGGGTTGCGCCTGCTGGGTGACGTGCCCGACCGGCTGGCGGCGGTGACGGCGGGCGACCGCGCGGTGCTGGCCAGCGAGATCGAGAAGCTGGCACTCTATCTCGACGCGTCGCCCGAACGGCCGCGCGATGCCGATGGTGAGGCGTTCGACGCGATCGGCGCGTCGATCGCCGATGCGGAGATGAACGGCATCGTCAGCGCGATGATCGCGGGCGATGCAGCCGCGGCCGCGCTGCCCGAAATGCCCGGCGGACCGATCCCGCTGTTGCGCGGCGTCGCCCGGCGGCTGTTGTCGCTCGCCGAAATGCGCGCCGAAATCGATGACGGCGAAAGCGTCGACCGCGTGATGGAGCGCCACCGCGTGTTCTTCAAGGAACAGGCCGCCACCGCGCAGGCGCTGCGCCGCTGGGACGCGCCGCGCCTCGCCCGCGCTCTGGAACGGGTGCGCGATGCGGAGCGTGCGGCGCTGTCGGGCAGCGGGCTGGGCGAAGTGATGACCGCTGCCGAAGCGATCGCCATCGCCCGCGCGGCGGCGCGTGGGCGATAATGCATAAAAGCATTTGCACGACCGCAAACGCGCTGCTAGGGGCACGCTCCTGCCAGCCAAGGGGGCGACCCCAAGGTGTTCACGTGCGGTCGTGGCGGAACTGGTAGACGCGCAACGTTGAGGTCGTTGTGGCCGAAAGGCCGTGGAAGTTCGAGTCTTCTCGACCGCACCATTTCCCGTTCCGTGATCGGAACGGGGCTATCTTGAAATCGGTATCTTTACTGCAACTGGGTTTGCTGCTGTTTCACCACCAACGGCTGCAGATTGCGTAGCAATTCCATCCCCATGCCGTTCTGTGCCGCAAGGCCCGCCTCGCGCAGCGCGATCTCCAGCGTACAGCGCGCGGCCATATCCTTGTCGTCGCGCAACACCTCCCGAACCCGGGACACCGGCCATCCGGTCCGCTTCGCGACATCGTCGATGATCGCACCGGGTACGGTGAACCGCTGTTCGCCATTCGGCGACGGATAGTTGTTGGTATGCAGGATCACCTCGCGCAGCAGCGCGCGCTGTTCCTCGCGCAGCGGTTCGGGCAGCGGGGCGGGGTCGACCGCGACAGTGGCGGACGGGCAGGCGGCGGGCGACCGCTGTTGCAGGATGCGCATCGCGGCGAGGTCGAACCGGGTGAGCCGCACCAGCAGGTCGTCGGGCAGCTGGCTCATGCCCGCTCGCAACCGCTTGTCGGTCAGCTTGCCGATGATCGCGCTGTTGGTGACCGGCTCGCCACTGCCACCTTCCGCCGGTTTGGCGTTGGCGACTTCGAAAACGATATCGACCGCCAGACCGGGATTGATCTTCTGCAACTCGGCCAGGTCCCTGCCGGTCAAGGTCTGCGCGATATAGTTTGCATCCGGCTCACGGGAGGGCTGCGACCACCAACTCATGCCGATCCGCGCCGCGACGACGATCAGGATCAGCGCGATCCACACCCGCAGCGAAATGCGCGGATTGTCCTTCGGCGGCGTGCGGCACTGGGCGACCCTGTCCGGGTCCAGCCACTGTTCGGCGGCGGGATAGCGTTCGCGAATGACCTGCAGCAGTTCGCCCGTCCGTGGATCGTGATTGAACCATTTGAACGACGCGTCCCGCTCACCCGACAGGCGTTGCCAGGCTTTGTGGAACCGATGGTCGGGCTGCGACACCAGATGCCCGAATCGCGTCGCGCCGATCCGTTCGACGATGGCGTGCGCTTCTGCCGACAGGGCGTAGTCGTTCCGCCGCTCGATCCAGCCGAACACCGCCGCCGCCGGTTCGAGCAGCGGGTCGGAGCGCGGGATGCTGGCCGCCAGCGTTTCCGCGAACCAGCGTTCGGCACCCGTCGCGAAATCCAGGTTTTCAAGCCGCGGATCGGCCAGCAGTGCGCAGCCGTGACGGTCGATTTCCGCCAGTTCCTCTGCGGTGGGTGCCGCATCGTGGCCGGGGAAGAGCAAGGCCTCGAGCGCGTGGAAATGCGCGTTCATCGCCTCGGCCAGTGCGTCGACTTCCGCCTCCGGCTCTTGCTCCAGCGTGAACTCGGTCATGGGGGCGAGCGGAGCGTCGGGGAGATCGACGGCCGCTATGTCCATGTCCGCCACTGGGTCGGCCACCTGTGCCAGCGCAGCGTCGCGAGCGTCGCGCAGTGCCTCGAACGCGTCGGGGTCGGCATCGACGTCCATCGCCTTCAGCCGCGCGGCATAGGCGCGGCGGATTGCGCCGCGATCGCTGGTCGGATCGCAGTCGAGCGTGGCCCAGATGCCGCGCCTCACAAGAACCGCTCGCCTTCGATCTGGTCGAGCGCCGCGCCGAACGCCGCCCGCGCCTGTGCGATCATCCGTTCGTCCTGTGTCGCCAGCGCGCTTTCGAACTGGCCGAGCATATGGCCGATCGCCGCGCGGGTATCGCCCAGAAACGCCTCATAGGCGCGCCGGGCACGCGCCAGCAGCGCGGCGTTGACCGCATCGTCGCGCGGATGGACCTTGAGCGCCGCCAGCGCCGCGCGGCGCTTTTCCAGCTCGACGGGATCGGGCGCGTCCTCGTCGTCGACGATCACCAGATTGCGGGTCATGCCCGTTTCCGGCACCGCAATATCGACCTCCAGCAGCCCCGAACTGTCATAGCTGAAGCGGCATTCGATCGAAACGGTGCCGGCGGCGCGGGGCGGCACAGGGACGGTGACCTCGCCCAGCTTGACGTTGCCCGACACCTCGCGCGCTTCGCCCTGATAGATGCCGAAGTTCACCTTGCGCTGCTGGTCGACGACGGTCGAAAAGCTCGACACGCGGCTGATCGGCACCGCCGAATTGCGTTCGATGATCGGCGAGAACAATCCGTTGCGAAAGCCGCCGCGCCCGTCCGGCTCGCTGGTGTCGACGCCCAGCGTGAACGGACAGACATCGGTCAGGCGGATTTCGTCCAGCCCGGCATCGCGCGCCAGCAGCCCGGCCTGCACCGCCGCACCCATCGCGACGGCATGGTCGGGATGCACCGTGGCCGCGGGAAAGCGGCCGAACATCCGGGTGACGGCCCGGCGCACGACCGGCATCCGCGTGGCGCCGCCGACCAGCACCACCTCCGACAAGGTGGCGGCGACGATGCCGCTGTCGCGCAGCGAGCGCAGCACCGGTTCGCGAATCCGCGCCAGCAGCCCGGCGGCATGCTCCTCGAACGCAGCGGCGGTGACCGGGGCGGTCAGCGCCGTGTCGTCCACCGTTACCGTCAGTTCCGCCTCGTCCGCTTCGCTGAGCGCCCGCCGGCACCGCTCCGCCGCCTGCGCCAGCAGCGCCGCCGAACGGTCGGGCGGCAGCTTGCCCAGCACGCCATCGGGGTCGAGCACCGGGCGGGCGAGATCGATCAGGCAGTCGTTGAAATCGTCGCCGCCCAGCCGGTTGTCGCCGGCCGATGCCCGCACCTCGATCACCCCGTCGAACATCTCGACGATGGATACGTCGAACGTGCCCCCGCCCAGGTCGAAGACGAGGAACGGTTCGCGGTCGCCGCGGTCGGCAATGCCATAGGCGAGCGCGGCGGCGGTCGGTTCGTTGATCAGGCGTTTGATCGGCAGCCCGGCCAGATCGCCGGCGCGCCGTGTCGCCTTGCGCTGGCGATCGTTGAAGTAGGCGGGTACGGTCACGACCGCGCCGGTCACCGTTTCGCCGGTGAACGCCTCGGCATCGCGCTTCAGGCTGGCGAGGACCAGTGCCGACAGTGCCTCCGAATCGAAGTCGCGCTTCGCCAGCCGTGCGGTTTCACGGGTACCGATTCGGCGCTTGAAACTGGTGACGGTCCGGTCGGGATGCGTCGCCATCCGGTCGCGCGCGGCGCGCCCGACCAGTACGGCATCGTCGTCGCCGATGCTGACCGCCGACGGCGTCAGAAACTCGCCCAGCGCATTGGGAACCATCACGGGCTGGTCGCCCTGCCACACGGCACAGGCGCTGTTGGTGGTGCCAAGGTCGATGCCGACGATCATGTCCCGCCTCTTGTCGTTTCGCGATCGATGTAACGTGTGGTGTGCCGGTGGCAACGCCCGATGGGAATCGCGGCGTTAACCAACTGGTATCCTCCTGTCCCGTAAGGATTCATGCTGAGGACGATGGGTCCGGGGGGGGGACACGTAAAATGCGTAAAAGCGGGATATTGCTGGCGGCGACCGCATGTGTGACCGTGGCGATGCCGGTGTCGGCGCAGGGCCTGCGCGGTGTCGTGCCGTCGGCCGGGGACAAGACCGACGGCAAGCCAGCCGAGGAACAGTCCGCCAACACCGCCGATATCGTGGTGACCGCGACCCGCCGGTCGCAGCGCCTGTCCAACGTGCCGATCGCGGTCAGCGCCTACAGCACCGCCGCGCTGCAAAATTCGGGCGCGACCGACATCCGCCAGATGGCGCAGCTGTCGCCGTCGCTGATCGTATCGTCGACCGGATCGGAAGCGAACGCGACCGCCCGCCTGCGCGGCATCGGCACGGTCGGCGACAATCCCGGCCTCGAAAGCTCGGTCGCGGTGTTCATCGACGGCGTCTATCGCAGCCGCACCGGTTCGGGCCTGAACGACCTGGGCGAAGTCGAGCGGATCGAGGTACTGCGCGGGCCGCAGGGCACGCTGTCGGGTCGTAACTCCTCGGCCGGCGCGATCAGCATCTACACCAAATATCCCTCGTTCGATTTCGGCGGCTATGGCGAGGCGACGTACGGCAATTTCAACGCGGTCCGCCTGGCGGGCGCGCTGACCGGCCCGATCGTCAAGGACAAGCTGGCGTTCCGCGTCGATGGCGTGTTCGGCAAGCGCGACGGCTTCTACCGCGATGTCGTCAACGACACCGATTACAACGACCGCAACCGCTATTTCGTGCGCGGGCAGCTGTTCTTCAAACCGGTCGACAATTTCTCGGTCCGGCTGATCGGCGACTATACCTATCGCGACGAGAAATGCTGCGGCGCGGTCTATCTGAACACGCAAGAAAAGCTCGATCCGACGCCGGGCGTCGAAGGCGACTATGTTCCCGCCGCGCAGAACCGCATCGTCGCCATCATGCGCAGCCTCGGCGCCGTGCTGCCGAGCGACGGCGATCCGTACAACCGCCAGATCGCCAATACGCGCGGTCGTGCCTATTCGAACGTGACCAAGGATTATGGCGGCTCGGCCCGCATCGGCTGGACCTTCTCCAACCTGCAGCTGATCTCCATCACCGCCTATCGCGAATATAAGGCGGGCGGTGCGGCCGATGTCGATTACGGCAGCCTCGACATCGCCTATCGCCCCGATGACGGCAACGCCTATCGCGAGTTCCGCACCTTTACCCAGGAAACGCGGCTGAGCGGCGGGCTGTTCGGCAACCGGCTCGACTGGATGGTCGGCGGCTATTACGCCCATGAAAAGCTGGAGGTCGCCGACAATCTGCGCTTCGGCGCCGATTTCGGTGCCTTTGCCGCCTGCCGGGTGGTCGCGACGATCAACCCGCTCGCTGCCCTGCGCGCGCCGCGGGCATCGGGGTGCCTCAGCGCGGTCGGACGTGCCGCGCTGACCCCGGCGGTCGGGCCGACGGTCATCGGCGGCATCGACCGGCTGTCGACGTTGAATGACCTGGGCAGCATCCGCGACCTGTATGACCAGACCAGCAGCAACTATGCGTTCTTCACCCACAATATCTTCAAGGTGACCGATACGCTCAGCCTGACCGGCGGTCTGCGCTATACCCATGAATCCAAGCAGCTGGACGCCAGCTTCGTGAACAACAACACCGTCTGCCCGGCGCAGCAGGCGGCACTCGGGCCGTTGCTCGGCAGCAGCAACGCGACGCTGCGGTCGCTGGCGGTGGGCATCATCACGCTGACCTGCACCGGCAATTCCACCGCCGCGCTGACCGGCGTGCCGATCCGTGATTCGCTGACCGAGGGGCAGGTGACCGGGACGACCGTGCTGTCGTGGAAGCCGGCGCCCAGCACGCTGCTCTATGCGTCCTATGCGCGCGGCTACAAGGCGGGCGGCTATAATCTCGACCGGTCGGACCTGTCGGCAACCGTGTTCGCGACGCCGACCGCCGCCAGCGCGTCCAACCTGCGCTTCGACCCGGAAACGGTGCAGGCGTTCGAAGTCGGCGTGAAATACAGCTCGGCGAAGTTCACCGCGAACCTCGCCGCCTTCCATTCGGCGTTCCGCAATTTCCAGCTGAACACCTTCAACGGCACGAACTTTATCGTGCAGAATATCAGCGCCTGCGCGGACTCGCTGGGCGGTGCGGATCGCGACAATGATCCGAACACCGGCCGCTGCACCGGAAAGGTCGGCGCGGGTGTCGTGACGCAGGGCTTCGAACTGGAAGCCGGTGCCTATCCCGCGCCCGACCTCGCCTTCAACATCGGCTATACCTATGCCCATACCCAATATCGCCGGAACCTGGTGGGCAGCGAATCGGGCGAGCCGCTGAACAACGCGCTGTTCCTGTTGCCGGGCAACCAGATGTCGAACGCACCGCGCCACACCATCACCAATTCGGCGGTGTGGACCCCGGCGGTCGGCCGTAACCTGACCGCGCTGTTCTATGTCGATAGCCGCCTGTCGAGCGACTATAACACCGGGTCCGACCTGTTCGCCGAAAAGGAACAGGACGGCTTCTTCCTGATGAACGCCCGTATCGGCCTGCGTGGTCCGGAGCAGCGCTGGGCGATCGAGTTCTGGGGTCAGAACATCCTCGACACCGATTATCAGCAGGTCGCCTTCTCCGCCCCGTTCCAGGGATCGGGCAGCGTGTCGCAGGTGACGCGCTTCGGGTCGCCGGCCTTTGCGGCCGGCAATGCGATCACCTCTTCCTACCTCGCCGAACCGCGCACCTACGGCATCACGCTGCGGTCGCGGTTCTGACATGATCGTCCTGCTGCAAACGGAACGTTCCCGATGAAGATACCCCGCAAGCTCGGCCTGTCGTTCCTTGCGATCAATGCGTCGGCGGCGGTCGTGATGCTGGTGTTCCTCGCCAGCATCCTGATGATCGCGCGCACGACCGAGCGGAACAACCACAGCCAGGACGTCTATGCGAAGGCATTGACGCTGGAGACCGCGATCCTGAGGCAGAACAGCCAGTTTCGCGGCTTCCTGGTCACTGGTGATACCAGCTACCTCAAATCCTATGAGGAGGGGCGCACCGAGTTCGACGCGACGGCGGTCGAGCTGGCGAGCATGCTGACGGTCCCGTCGGAACAGGCCCAGCTGGCCGAAGCACGGCGCGAGACGCTGGCGTGGCGGCGCAACTGGGGCGACCGGCTGATCGCCAAGGTCAAGGCCGGCGACCGCGAGGGCGCGCAGCAGGAAGTGCGCGACGCCGGGCAGAAGGTGCTGGTCAGCAAGATCGCGCTGCCGCTGCGCGCGCTGCGCGCGACCGAGACCGAGGCGATGGCGGCCCATGCCGACGATCAGAGCGGCGCGATCCGCATGGCGCTGATCGCGCTGGTCATCGGCGGCATCGCGCTGATCGCGATCGCCGTCGCGCTGGCGATGCTGCTCAGCCGCCAGATCGCCCGGCCGATCACCGTCCTGACCCAGGCGATGGGCGACCTCGCCGCCGGTCGGCACGATATCGATGTCGGGGCGGCCGGCCGCACCGACGAACTGGGCGACATGGCGCGTGCGGTGCTGGTGTTCCGCGACGCGGCGGTCGCGAAGATCGCCGACGATCGCGACCGGGAAGCGGCGATGACCGCGATCGGCGGCGGCCTGCGCAGCCTGTCGCAGGCCGACCTGACCGCGCGACTGGCCGATGTGCCGGCGGCGTTCCGCGCGCTGTCCGACGATTTCAATCTGGCGACGGCCAGCCTGAACCAGGTGCTGGGCGACGTGCGCGGCAGCGTCGATTCGATCAAGCTCAACTCCGGCGAGATCGCGCAGGCGGCCAGCGACCTGGCCGAACGGACCGAGCGCGAGGCGGCGGCGTTGCAGGAATCGTCCTCGGCGCTGGACGAGGTGACGCGCTCGATCCGCGAAGGGGCGGTCGCGGCGATCGACGCCAGCAGCGCGATGGCCGATACCCGCGGCGAGGCGGAGCGCGGCGACGCGGTCGTGCGACAGGCGATCGCGGCGATGCACGGCATCGAACAGGCAAGCGACGAGATCGCGCAGATCATCACCCTGATCGACGGGATCGCGTTCCAGACCAATTTGCTGGCGCTGAACGCCGGGATCGAGGCGGCCCGCGCGGGCGAGGCGGGCAAGGGCTTTGCCGTCGTCGCGTCCGAAGTCCGCGCGCTGGCGCAGCGTTCGGCCGATGCCGCGACCGAGGTGAAGGAAAAGGTGAAGGCCGCATCGACCCATGTCGGCGCGGGCGTCGAGCTGGTCGAACAGACCGGCGAGGCGCTGGCGCGGATCATCGAGCGGGTGGCCGGTGTCGGCGGGTCGATCGACGCGATCGCGCGCCAGTCTGACCATCAGGCGACCAGCCTCGGCCAGATCAACGTCGCCATCGCCGAAATGGACGCGATGACGCAGCAGAATGCGGCGATGGTCGAACAGACCTCCGCCGCCTCGCGGCAGCTGGTCGCGGAGGCGGAAGCATTAGCCGCGTCAGTCGCGACCTTCGCGATCGATGCGCCCGACGCCGCCGCGCCGCGCGCGGCGACGAACGTGACGCCGCTGCAGCCCAAGCGCTCGCCACGCCGCTGGGTTACCCCGCCCGAGCCGGCACCGCTCAAGGTCGCCAATGACGACTGGGACGCGTTCTGATCGTCATGGCAGGTCCCTTGGCCCGGCAGGCGGAGGTCGTGCGTGCGCTCGGCTCCGGCTTCGTCGCGGCGATCCTCGAGGCAGGCGAGCGCCAGCTGCATCGCGCGCCGCTGACCGCGCGGCTGATCGACGGCTGGCCGGGCGATCCGGCCGCCGATGCCTTGGCGATGCGCTTCAACGGCGCGCTGAACGCGCTGGCGCGACGCGGCGACCGTCCGGCGCTGTCGACGCTCTATGCCGATCGGGCCGGCGCGTTCGATGCGGTGGTCGGCGAGGTGCTGGCCGATGCGGACGCCTTCATCGCCGACTGGATGCGCGAGCCGCCACAGACCAACGAGGTCGCCCGCAGCGCGGCGATCATGGCGGCGCTGATGACCCTGCGGGCCGAGGTCGACCTGCCGGTCGAACTGCTCGAACTGGGGGCCAGCGCCGGGCTCAACCTCAATCTCGGTCGCTATCAGTTCAATTTGGGCGGGGTGCAGATCGGCGATCCCATGTCGCCGGTGCGTATCGCGCCCGAGTGGCGCGGCCCGCCGCCGTCGGCGCGTCCGGTCGAGATCGTCGGCGCGCGCGGCGTCGATCTGCGGCCGCTGTCGGTCACCGATCCCGCGGCACAGGAGCGGCTGATGGCCTATGTCTGGGCCGACCAGCCCGACCGCGCGGAGCGGCTGCATCACGCGCTGGCCATCGCCCATGCCCATCCGCCGATGCTCTCGCGTGGCGACATCGCCGACTGGCTGCCGCGCGAACTGGCCCGGTCCGCGCCGCCGGGCGTGTGCCGCGTGGTCGTCCACGCCATGTCGCAGCAATATTGGGGAGCGGCCACCCGCGCGACGGTCGCGGCCGCGCTGGCCGATGCCGATATCCCGATCGCCCGCATCGGTTTCGAATGGACCGACGCGCGCGACGCCGTGCACCTGACGCTCACCACCTATCCCGACGCGCGGGCCCGGCATCTGGCGACTTGCCACGCCTATGGCCACTGGATCGACTGGCATGGAGCCGCCGCCGCCTGACCGGCGGCGCCCGCTCAGCGCAGGATGATGTCCGCCCCATGCTTGTAGGCGCGAATCTCGTCTTCGCTCAACCCGTTGATCTCATGCGGAAAGATCAGCCAGTCGTTCGTCTGGTGCACGAAGAAGTCGGGTGCCAGGTCGGTCACGTTGCGCGCCGGCTTGTAATAGACCGTCGCGACCTTCACCGCGCCGGGCAGGGCATCGCCGCAACGTTCGCGCAATTCGGCCAGCACCGCCCGGATCGACCGGCCTGAATCGAACACATCGTCGATCAGCAGCAGGCGATCGTCGGGCGTCAGCACATCGACCAGATAACCGAGACCATAGACCCGGACCTCGGCATCCTGCCGGTCGATGCCGCTATAGGAAGCGGTACGGATCGCGATATGGTCGCTGTGCACCCCGCGATATTCCAGCAGTTCCTGCACCGCGATCCCGACCGGCGCACCGCCGCGCCAGATGCCGACGATATGGGTCGGGTGGAACCCGGCGTCGAAGACCAGATTGGCCAGGCGGAACGAATCCTCCAGCAGGCGGTCGGCCGACAGATAGACTTTGGTAGTCATGCAATTCCCGTCATGGCTGAAGGGCAACGGACGCGGCCGTCACGCGACCGGGAGGCGGTCGGACGTCACCGGAAAGATCGGATCGGAGGGAAGGTCGTGTCGGCTTCCAGAAACCGTCGCTCAGAGCCGGTCTGAAAACGCACGAATTTTTCAAACTGAGCGGTGACCTCGCTTGCAAGCCAACCGCTCATATAGCCGGTTTCTTCCATCCTAATCGCTCACTATCACGCGCGCTTCGCGGTGACGGCGACAACGGACAACCGGATTCACCGCCCAGGAACTGCGCGCCGCCCGACGTGCCTCTGGAAATGGAGGCTCGGGGTCATTGTTTTAATGGTGTCAAAAAGTCGATCCGCCTCCTCGCCCGTCGTCGTGCCGAGGTTCGCGATGTAGTTTAGGAGGTCGAACAGCACGTTCGACGCCAAAGTGCCAACGAGGACAGGCTTGAAGGACCGGAAGCGATCCACCTGTTCAATGTGCTGCAGGTTCGTGCAACTTACGGAACTGAAGTTCGTCGGCGTGGCCTTCAGGAACCGCATTTCCGAGGCGGCGATCTTCGAATCGAGCCGGTGAGCGCGATCGGACGGCGTATTCAAAAACGAGAAGTCGTAATCGAACGACAGGCAGAGATGATACTTGTTCTTGCCGATCGGGGGCGACCGATACCACCGAAACACGTCGCCAGGCGTCGCCACGATCCCCTCCGGCGCGAACGCCTTCCTGCCATACGCGTAGCTCACCCGACGTTTGCCGATGCCATTGCGAGGTCGGCCGCGGCGGCCGCGTCGATCATCGGGAAGTCACGCCAGTCCATCGCCGCTGCGCGATCGCCCTCGGCCTTGCCCAACCAAGCCGAAGCCCATGCGGGATGAGCGTGGGTCTCGATCGAAACCTTTCCGAACCCGACCGTGGTGACGTGATCGAGGGCGACGCGCAGGGCGTCGATGTCGCTAGGGGACAGCTTACGCCGATCGGCAGTGATACCGGCGGCGCGATAGTAGGAGCGATCGCCGTCCTGCTCCTGCAACCATGGGGCTCGCTCCACCCCGAACTCGCTCCAGCGGATGTTCGGCCTGTCGTTCAGCATGTCGACGGCGGTGTCGCCCACCGGTCCGTTCTTCATGGCGACGTAGTTGTCGAAGGTGATCGGCCGGCCGAAATCGGCGAGGTGCCGGTCGTCGGCCAGGAACAGCGATTTCACGATCTCACCCGTGGTGAGTTTCAGCCCAAGGCTGGAGGCCTCTTCGATGAGGAGCAGGATGGCTGCGAGCAGCTTCTGCTTCCTCGGAACGAATGTCGGAAGATCCTTGAAGTCCATGGGCGGGGTCATGGCTGATTCTCCTCTACCAAAATCCTAACATCCTATTCGCGGCAACCGGCCGCTATCGCTGCAGCGAACCGCTCACCAGCTATCCGGACGAAGCGTGAGCTCCTCGGCGCGCGCGCGTTCCCACAGTCCCGGCGCGAGCTGCTCCACGTGGTTCTCCCGGAGCCTGGCGACGATGCGCGGCGTCCCGATGCCGGTCCTGCGGGTGAGATCGAATGTCGTCACACCAGCTGCTGCCCTTGCGAGGACGAGGTGGACGGGCAGCAGCCGCCTCCTCTCGCTCCCGATGTACTCGATTCCTTCAAGCAGACCGACGGCGCTCTTGTTTCCGTTCAGGCACTCGAGCGCGTCTCCCGAAACCCAACGATCAGCTCGCTCGATCTCAACTTCGGGAGGTAGATCGTGGCGCAGCTCAGTGATCATCGCCACGTCACGTCGCGCAACGAGGATGCGACTGACGATGCCGCTCGCCTTCTCGTCGTTGCGGATGATGAACGGCAATGATCCATCCAGGATGTTCGCGATGGCGGCGGCCCAGGGCTTCGGGCGGCCCGAGACATGGCGGATTGCGTCGGCGAAGGAGATCGGCTCGTCGACCGACGCGGCGACCGCGTTCTCGATGCGAGCGGTGAGCGCGATGGCCTCGTCCAGGTGTGCCCGAGCCTGCTTCATGCCTGCCCCCGGAGCGGCGGGGGCGAACAGACGAGCCTCGAGCAACTGCTCGATGCCATACACGGGGATACCGAGTTGATTCGCTGCAAGGGTGCGCGAGCCGGCCACCCTCAGCTTCGGCGCGATGATCACGACCTCCGCCGGATCGAACGCGCGCACGCGCAGGGAACCGAGCACCCACTCGTGCCTAGTGAACCTGCCGTCATCCCAAGCTCGCTTCAGCGCCTGCTCGTCCACGCCCCCGAGCCGCGCGGCCGCCATGGCGCTGATGAACGGGGTGCTGATCCGCCCCTTTGACCCGGACGCGACATAGTTGGACGGTGCCACCTGGTTCGTCGAGGGAACCGTGCCCGTCGGGACGACCAGCGCAGGCGACTGACCGGCGCCATCGAGGATGGCGTAGGTGCGACGGGTCCAATCCCAGACGTTGGTGGGGCAATCGGGCGATCGCTCCATCCGCTCGAACCCGGTCGGCCATGCGAGAATCGCCTCGCAGGCTCGCGCGAGCGCCCCGGTGCGCGAGACGGGATCGAGGTTCGTCGCATCCGAGCTGGTCGACTTCGCCAGATTCATGATGACGTCGTAGATGAGCGTGCGGTCGGCCTGCCTGATCGCGGCGGGCAGCATGTCGATGGCTGAGCGCTGTTTGGCCGGATCGGGATCAACGAGGCCGGCGAGGAGCGTGAGAGCGGGTTTCAGATCACCGGCGACCTTGACGGCGGCGATCTTGCCGAGACTGCCGCCGCATGCGTGGCAATGGTCCGCGCCGTTCGTCGTGACCCAGTTCTGGCGGACGCCCTTCGGCTCGCAGGGGCAGGTTTCCTGAAGGATGTCCCACCCGACGGTCGAGAACGGCAGGTCCCGCAGCTCGTGGGTGGCGGGGTGGTGGAGGACGCCGTCTGCGATCGCCTGGGGCGAGAAGCGGCGCACTCGATCCTCGATGCGGCCCTTCATGACGTGGAGGCCGTAGAAGTCGCGGTGGCCCCGACCGACTGCGGGATAGCGACGCAAGAGCACCTCGCTCTCTTCGATGCGAAGCGCGGTAGCCAGGCCAGCGGTGTTCAGATGCGGGCTCTCGGAGACGAGCACGCGGTTGCGGTTCGGCATGCCGAAGTGGCGGAGCATGCCGAAGGTGTGCGGAATGCGGTTGTCGTAGCAGCCGTCGAAGACGAGTCCCCGGAGCGATGCTCCGGGGACGAGGTTGGCTGCGCGGCGGGCCTGACGTGCCATCAGCCGTGCCGCAGGGGATTGTGCTTGATGAACCTGTGGCCGACGTTCCACAGGTCGATCGCGGTGACGAGGTCGTCGCGGGTGACGTGGTCACGGCCGTCGCGGATGGCGGTGCGGACGGCCGTGCGGACGGTCCCCATCAGCTGCCCGATCACGCCGTTCGTGGCCTCGATGAGCGGGCGATCCAAGTCCGGATCGTCCAGGCCGATCCTCTTGGCCAGGATACCGTCGGCGACGAGGCGCATGTCGAGGTTGGCGAGAAGCCCGCCCCAAACCTCCCTCTCGTAGTCGTCATGCCAGCGCAGGCCGTTGAGGCTGCACGGCGCCGTGAGGCGGCCACTCAGCTCGAGGTCCCTGGCGAAGATCGGCACCGCCTCCTCGGTGCCGAGCAGCGCGACCGGCACAACGCCGCCGTCGAGCAGCAGCTTGACGGACGAGGTGATCTCGCCGCCGAAGCCCGACCGCTTGCCGCCGTGGTGGCTCTCGTCGATGATGACGAGCTCCGTGCCGGCGTCGGCGAGGGCGTCGAGCGTGCGGCGGCGCAGGCTGTGCTCGGTCCCGTTGAGCGCGAAGCCGTCTCCCAGCTTCGCAAGCGCCTCCACGTAGAGGCTGCGCGCGGTGCCGGAGTTGTCGAGACGGATGTGGAGGACGGAAACCTGCCCGTCCTCGTCGTCGGCGTTGATGCGCTTGGCGTATTCCTCCGCCGTGGTCGTCTTGCCGGCGCCCGTGACCTCGAAGAGCGTCATACCCAGCATGGGCAGACCCTTCATCTCGAGTCCGGTGAGCCGGATCTCGTCGAACTCCGCGTGGATCTCGAGCTGGCGCGGCTCGGGCAGTCGCAGGCTCCTGATGCCAGCGATGGCCTTTCCGACACGCTGGGAGCGGTGTGCGAGCGATCCCGGCCGCGGCGCGCCGGCATCGCGGCGGTCGCGAGCCGACGTGTCGCGCCGAGCGCCGTGGCGGGGCGCTGCGAGGGTCTGCTCGGCGTCGGAGGCGCGCAGCGCCTCCGACTTCTTGGCGCTGTTATTGTCCGTCATACGTCACTCCCCACTTCGGGCGGTTGGTCGAAGCCGGCGTGACGCCGGCGCGATTGTCGACGGGTGCCGACCTGTTAAGCGATCCCGCATCACGGGGATCGCGATCCTTCGGCTGCTTGGCCTTGGCGCGCCGCGGCTTGGCGACACCCGCCGCGCGCTCGGCGGCGGCAGCGGGGCCACCGCTCTCGTTGACGCGCGGGGTCTTCGTGGTGGCGTCGGCGCGGAACGGCGCGGCGAGGCCACTCTTGAGCTGCGTGTCGGGGGCGTCGGCGGGCTGCGGCGCGACGAGGGCGGCAACGTCCTCGTCGATGACCTCGGCGATGTCACCCATGATGCGCTTGAAGAGCGGCGAGTCCTTGAGCTTGGCGAGCGTGGCGCGGTCGTGCTCAGCCGCCTCGGGCGTGATGTCCCGGATCGCGTCGAACAGGTTGGCGCGGATCTCGATCAGGCGGTCGCCATCGGTATCCTCCGTCTCATCATTGTAGTCTCGCATGTCGAGCTTCGCGATGTCGGCGATGCGCTTGTGCGCCCAGAGCGGGAGGCCGTCGGCGTAGTCCTGTCGCACGGCGGGCAGAGTGACGTAGCGCTTGGTCCGCTCGTTCCAGACGTGGACCCGGCCCATGTCGCGGCGCGAGTACTTGACCTTCACCGGCAGCGTGGAGACCTCGTTCTTGGCCTCCGAGGCGGGCTGCAGCGACACGATGTCGTCGATGAGCTGCCGCGTCAGCTTGGCGTCAGAGTAGCGGAGACCCTTGATCACGACCCCGCTGGGCCGCAGCTTCCCGTCGAACTCGACGTCGCCGATCGACCTGCGGAACTCGTCGAGGTCGTCGATGACGGCGATGCCGTAGCGGGCGGTCTGCTGCTTGAACACCAGCGCGGGCGAGCGTCCGTCGAGCCCTTTGTGCGGCTTGAGGTGGTAGACGCAGATGGCGCGGAGCAGCAGCTCGCGAGCCTTGCGGATCGGCACCATCACCATCGTGGTGTGATCGAACCCGAACTCCCGCGCGCGCGGGATGTCGTAGGTCGCGGAGGGCAGGTCCTTGAACGCCATCCCGAGGATGGTGCCGATGGCGCGCTCCATCTCCGCCTTGTCACGGGGCATATGCGCGCCGGAGAAGTGGACGTCGGTGCCCGCGTCCATCATCGCGTCCTCGAAGTGGCGCGAGTGGTGTCCGGAGAGGTTGTCGAGCAGCACCGCTGCGAGCCTGCAGCAGATCCACTTCAGCTCGGGATGGATGTCGTCGATGTCCCTCGGGATGGCCTTGGGCGTGTTGGCGTGCGCGTAGGTCTCGAGCGCGGTGGCGCTGGACGGCTCGTCCCAGCAGAGATCCCACCCGATGATGCACTTGCTGACGCTCTCCATCATCGCGGTGAAGGTCGCCTGACCGAGCGGTATGCCTAGTTCGTCGTCGACGAGGAAGATCGCCGGGACCTTGGTGTCGTCCATCTGGCCGAAGGCACCGATGCGGGTGTGGCGGTCAGTGACGCCACCGCCGCCGTAGCGCTGGTAGACGGCTTGGCGGCCGTGCTCAGCCTTGAGCGCGGCCGAGGATTGCAGGTCGCGGCCCATCCGCCAGAAGGTCGTGTAACTCACGGCTTTGTAAGGGACCGGCGGCTGGGGATATTCTGCCCCCTCGCGGCCGGTGGGCTCCCCGCGGTTGATCCGCCCAACCTCTGCCCTGTAGCTGGTCCAGGGCTTGTACGCCTTGGCCTTCGCGATCGGATTGGCCGTCGACTTCCGTCCGACGCTGATCGCGAGGTAGTGGGACAGGATCTCGATCGGGTGCCTAACGCGACGGCCGCGCCGCTTGCCCGTCATGGCGACGCCGTCGCGCGCGCGACGATCACCTTGGAAGCCCCGCTTGTGGATCCACGACCGCAGGGTGGAGCCGGCGTAGATGCGGGCGCCCGGCATCGCGGCGATCGTCGGGTCGGTGAGCAACTGCTCATTGAATCCGCGGAGCGCGCGATCCGAGAGGCCGCAGGGCTTCTTGTCGTAGGCGCGGTTGAAGGTGGTGCGGAACTCGGACGCGGGATCCTCCGCGCGGGCTGCCGCGGCGCTGAGTTCGCGCTTGCGCGCCGCCTGGCGGGGTCCCTCCTCGAGATCGCGGGCCCGCTTGACCATCGTGCCGGCGGCCATCATGCGGGCGATCTCGTTGGCGTTCGGCTTGCGACCGATACCGGTCTCCTCGTCGGGCACCTCGAAGTGCACATTGCCGCCCATGATGCGGAAGGTGACGAGGCCGTCGGGGTCGATGCGCTCGAACACGTGGTCGACGTGGTCGATGGCGACGATGTCGCCCGGTTCGAGCTTCAAGGGCAGTTCCTTCATGTCGTATCTCCTGGACGCAGGAGTCCGCGCTCGCGGACACGCGTCCACGACCGGGAACCCCGAGGGCTGTTCGTTGGTGGTCAGTCGTGTCGCGGGGGCCTTGGCCACCGACGCACTGTCGGCGGGCGTGGCGCGTCCAAGCAGGTGACGAGGAAGGCCATCGTCAGAGCCTGATCTGATTGTTGTGCGGCATGGGCGCGAGCGGGGTGATCACGGTGTCGCACGTGATGCGGTTGTCGAGGTCGACATCGATCCGGCCGAGAGCGACTGCGTTTTCGATGACTGCGTTGCCGCGGCGGGGGTCGTCGGGAGCGAGGATGTCGCGGAGCATCGACCACGGCATCGGATCGCCGTTCATGACGAAGGCGTTGATGACGTCCTGCTCCTCGCGGTCGAGCAGCAGGAAGCGGCGCGCGTAGATCGCCTCCACATTCCGCATTCGCCAGCGCGGTCCGGTGATGGCGGCGTGGTAGAGGATGCGGAAGTCCCAACCTCCGCGCCGCGCGATCTCAGCAACAGCTCCGATCTTGTGGCGGTAGGCCGGGGGGGCGAGGTCGGCGGGCGTCCGCTTCACCTCGATGAGCTCGATCCGGCCGTTACGCATGAGGCGGATGTGGTCGGGGGAGTAGTCGAAGGGCACGCCGCCGGCCTGCCCGCGGATGAGGAACGGGTGGGCCTGGTAATCGAGGCACTGCGGGTTCACCTCGTTCCACATGGTTAGATCACGGTGCCCGCGGCCCTCCACGATCTGCTGAAGACCGGTCTTCCGCGACACCATGCGGGAGCGGAGGTGCTGCTGGCCGCGGTTGATAACCGGACGCGCGTGGCCGCCGTGCTCCAGCACGATGATCTGCGCCATGCGACTTGCCTCGTCGAGCCCATGCCAGCGCACCGACGGGCGGTGGATACGGGAACGCGAGCCCGGATCGGCAGGATCGCGGTAGCTGGGGATGCGGGGATCCGCATGGCGCGGTTGACGGCGAGCGGCAGGCCTAACCATGGACGTCTGCTGCGACCGCTTCGAGCCTTCTTCATTGCGCTTCATGCTTGAACACCTCTCTACGCGACAGGGACATGGCGCCGCTTGCGCAAGCGCGAGGGCATCAGCAGGATGATCCTGGATCTCCGCCACGCCGAGACCCGTGCAGCACGGTCGGACGTAAGCGGCAGGACGCCAGACTGCTGGATTGCCGAACCAGTTTCGGACTGCTTGCTGGCACTCACTGGACGACATCCGGTGCGGAGGTGTCAGTGTGGGGCTTGGAACCGCACACGGACCATCCGCCGGTTTCCAAGGCGAACGTAAGAGCCGGGACGGTCGTCCAGGCCTTATAGGCGGGGAGGCGCGAGGACGATGCCACCTGGAGGAGGAGCACGTCCTCCTCAGCTGCCTTGAGCCGAAGCCGCTTCACGACCCGAGCCACGCTCTGCGCGGTGGAGAACGGCGCACCGTTCAGAATGCTATCGACCGCTTGATTCATCGCCTCTTCCTCCGTATCGGTCAAGCGCATATGACCGGAAGCGACGATGTAGGCGGGCAAAAACCTTCTTCAAGCGTTTATGACCGGAAAAATTGTTTTCAGCTTGGAGGCTGTATTTAGTGTCGCGCGAGCAGCAGGTGTTTGGGGCGGTTTGGCCGGATGGCATCCCCGCCAGCGAGCGAGTGATCTACGAAGCGGTGCCGCCTGAGGACAGGCCGCAGGTGATCGAGCGGCTCGACGCTGCCTTCCGGGCGGCCAACGGCGAACCTTGGAAGCCATTGGCGGACAAATTAGGTCTCAAGCGTTCGGCTTTTTACGATCTTCGCAATGGATGGAAGGAGCGCAAGCTGTCCGGCGTGATCCCCTATGACCGCCGTGTGGGACGGCGGCTGGTGATCAAGGAGCAGGATCCTCTACGCTCCAGCGCCAGGGATCTGCTCCGCAGCAGAGACAGGGGAACCCGCAACGTGGATATCGCGAAGCGTCTGCTCGAAACGCACGGCGGACTTGCCGAGGACGCGGGTTACAATGCGAGACTGTCGGCGCTCCAGCGGATTGAGAGGTTAGTGCAGGAGGAGAGGCGTGAACTCGCCCGTGACCGTGTCTATCTTGAGCGTGCCTACGGCCAGCGCATTGTCATTGATCTCACAGCGGTATCCATCGTGTTGGACTTGCCAGATCCGAGTTTGGCCGTTGTCGCTATCGTCTTGGAGGAAGCCAGCGGGTTAATCATGGGGAGCGTGCTTGACACGTTGGACGATGCCGCCGGGGCGCAGGCTGCGGCAATCGATGCGAGCATCGAGTTCCTGCAGCAGCGTAAGGCAGATGTAGCTGTGTCGGGTTTGATGGCGGACCTTGTGGTTACGCTTGCACCCGGATCCCGCCCAGATCCGACCGGTGAAGCCGAGCTCGCGGAAAAGGTGCGCGACCTCGACGTCGGCCACGGCACGTACGCCTTCGGACAGAACCTGGTGCAGACCGTGGGGCCTCGTGTCGGTAGGATGACGCTCGCGCCGCGACGTACGTTGACGATCGATGCGGCGAAGCACCTCGAGAATAGGAAGGCCGATCTCATGACCCTCTCGATGGCCCGGGCGCGATGGGAACGGGAGGTGACACGCCACAACCAACCGATCCTGGAGGGGCTCGCCGAGGCCGGACTGGTGGACTGTGCTGGCGCGGGTGACGGGGTGATGGCGCGGGCGTTGCGCGCAACATCAAACTATCTGAGCGGGATATATCCGTCCGCTTGAGCGGCGAGGCTCTGCTCCAGAATATGTCGCCTGACATCGGTGATGAACGAGAACGCGACGGTTGCCCTGGTGCCAACCAACCTACCGCGGACTATGCGGAAGGCATCCTCGGGCGTCAGCCATTTTCGCGCGTCCGTTACCTTGGACAAGCGCCGGTCGGCCGTCGCGGTGACGAGTCTAGGCCGCAGTCCGATGCCCGCGAATTTCCTGCCCATGAGGGCCTCGGCGAGTTGGCCGTGTTCGTATGCTCCGACGGATCGCGGCTCGACGTCGAAGCCCGCTACGCGGAGGATGTCATCGAACCCGTCCCAGCCAATGGTGGGAAGTTCGGGACGCACAATCCTATGTTGGAATGAGGTCGCGGACACGGCGGAGCGGCGCCCCCGCCGAACCGCGTCGAGCAATGCACGCGCGGCGGGCGCGGGTCCGACGGAATTTGAGAGCGATAGTCCGACGGCGGCTTCGAGCGCGGTGTCGATCACGATCGTCGCGATCGGTCGGACAGGCTGACCAACGTCGAAGCGGACTGGGATGTCGAGTACGGTGTAGTCGATGATGAGTCCGGCCGAACCGCTGAGATTGGCGGGGAGTGCTCGGGGTCGTGAGTGCGAAACGTACCGGGAGATGACGTCTCGGAGGGGCAGTTCCCGCTGGCTGCCCTGCTTAATGATGAGGTTAACGATTTCACGGGTGGGGGCCGTTGGACACTTGGCGATGACATCGTCCATGAAAGCCGCCTGTTCGGTGCTGACCGACATGCGCCTGCTTCTGGGAAAACCAGCGCCGGCGAGTGCTTCGGGCCTTCTGCTTTCCTTCCAAGCCTTGGCGAGGGTGTAGAACTGCGACTTCCTCAGGCCGAGCAGTTTGGCATGGGCTTCCGCGCTTGCGGGACCCGGCTGCGTGAGAAAACTCTCAATTACGGTGATCCGTCGCTGTACTTCGTCACGCCGCTCCGGCGCAACGAAGGTTAGGTCATGGCTTCCCATGATTTTTCCCTTCTCTCGATAATTTTGAAGATCGTGGAACCGGACTGTTCCGGTCCGACCGGCGGCCGCTATCCGTCCCACAGGAGGCGGCGGACGAGGTCCGGTGGATGCCTTCGGGTTGATGCGGAACGGCTGATGACGGAGTGCAGCCGCGCGCTGCGGATCACAGCATTGACGATGACGACCCCGGCTACGACCGGTTCGGCTCGCCCTAGGATGGCGATCACGGATTTGACGCCGGATCGCTGGCATGATCGGCGCTTCCCCGCAGGCTCGTGCAGAGTGCTTACGGCGAGGTCGTTACGGGATCCGCCGACGAGGCACGACCCGGTGCGGTTTGAAAATTTGCTGCGTGTCAGGCGGCAATCACGCGCCGGATGATCGCCGGGGGGCACTCCCTCGTCACCGAAGGGACGAAAGCACTGGTGGCGCCGCGGGAACAGGGAAAGGTTTCGGGAGGAAGGCACTGGACCAGAACCGCCGCAGGTCGCGTAATTCCAGCTACGCTAGCTGCTGGCGAACGAACGCATGGCGGGTAGTTCTGTCGGGGTTCCAGGCGTATGGGCGTGGCGGTGCTGTTGCCGTCATCCTCTCGAGGCCGCGTCCTGTGCGTGGGGCGGGGACGATACACGGGAAACGGGATCCGAGGCGTTCAGCGTATAAGTCGTCTTGCGAATGGCCCAGGACAGGAGGCAACGCCCGGTCGTCCGATCCGCATCCGCCGACAGAATTAACGCGTCAGGACAGGTGAGCATCGGGTGGTGAATAACCTCTCCGACGGGACGACCGACCGTCTGCGAGAGGATTGTCTCCGGAATGGACCGATCGAACTCGAGACGGGCGCGCTTCCGATCGATGACTAGTGTGACGCGCGGTGAGAGCTCCGCCTCCAAGCACAGGAAGCCTTGTTCGTCCCACGCTCCTACGCGGCCGAGGGGATGATCATCAGCCCGGATTACGATTGTGACGGGCCGCCGAAAGCCTGCGCGCTCGTCCGGATTTCGGATTTCGCGCGCGGACAGGATCAGCATGCGGGCAGGCGTCGCCCGTGCACTGGCGAGCACCTTCAGTGCGAGCGTGGAGGTCCCGTGCACATTCATCGCGAGTTCTGCTCGACGATGCTGAACCCACCGTTCGATCTCGGCCTGGTCGAATAGCAGAGCGCTCTCTTCCGTGTTCCGCATCTTTTCCCACCTCTCTCGATCCTATCAGCTCTCTCCGAACTCAATGGACGCCATCATCGGGGACGAGTGCCACGGCACGGCTCGGGGGCTGCGAAGGTGTCGTTCGCCGTCAGCGCATCTCAACGCGGCTGAATTGATCTTTCAGTTCGATGAGGTGGTCCCGCCGTCGGTTACGACTGCTTGCGGAACAAGTCTGTTGATGCGTAGGTGACCCCGTCGATGTCCAGAGATTTCATCGTCTCGGCACAGCCCGTGATCAGGGCATCATCGACGGAGTGGCTGGAAGATGGTCCTTCCATCGCCTCTTGTCAATGTAGCCCAAGGAGGCGATGCAGCCACGATGATGACCACGGACGAACAGCTCAACTTCTACAGGTTCCGTTTCGGCCGGACAATGACGGCGACCGATTTGGCCGCGTTCTCACGTGATCTGGAGACGTGCAACTTAGACGTGATGTCTGGTGCGCTCAAGCAAGCGGAGGCTGCCGCCCTAGCAGCGAAGAAGCCGACGCGGGATGCGCGGGGAGCGGTGATGGCGCAATACGAGCGAGGTGTAGCGCAACTGGCTCAGCTCTTCCCCGTCTTCTTCGTGTTCGAGAGCGCGTGGAGGACCTTCGCCGCGGCGACATTGCGCGGCATCTACCAAGGGGACAACTGGTGGCACGGGGTTCGCGACGCCGTGGCGCAAGGGGCCGAGGTCACCGGAATATCGCACCTAGGAGGGCGCCCTGCGGCAGGTGAGATGGTGCGGACCATCGGTCACGCATTGAAGAATGTCTCATCGTGTAGCGATCTCTCGACCACCTACGAATTGGTGGAGATCTGCAGCCTGTATCACCTGAGCAAGCTGCTGGAATATCACTGGGCCGAATTCATTCAACGCTTGAACGCGGAAACGGCGTTAGGTGCCCCGACTTGGGGGGCATTCGAAGGATTGTTCCGGCGGGTCCGCCACGCCCGTAACAACGCCTATCATCATCGCGTCGTATCCGGCCGGGCCGAGGTGGTGGCCGCCGCCGAACAACTCCTGGATCTGCTCGACGTCCATCTCGGCGGGCGGCAGGCTAGGATAACAGGCCAAGTGCTCGCGCCGCTTCAATTTACGCTCCCCGAACTCGTGCGGCATTGCTGATCGCCCCTGCGGTGCGCCAATGAAGAACGCGGCCGGCGTCTCGCGAAAACAGTTCCTAAAGGAAGGGCGGTCTAGCCTGACGTCATGGGCTTCGAGATTCCGCGATGCAGTTGACAACCAAACGGCAAATCACCGACAGGCTTGATCGGGTCCGCGCCTCTTGGTCCGGGACGCCGAATCCATTCGATCGGGTTCTAGACCATGCCGCGGGTTTCTATATAGCCGGCGACATCGATCCCCGAGATCTGCGTGCCAAGATCGCACGGCTCGAATCGATTTTGCGTGACCGGATGCCTGATCTCGTGGTTCAGCGTGCTCGACGATCCGCGTCAATCACTCCTCGGCACGTAGCGCTCATCGTCAGCGAGCCCGTGATCGTCGACATGCACGGGCATAGTTTTGTAAGTGTCGAAAGTCACGCGGTGGTTCTGATGGCGGACTCGCTGCACTACGTCAGCGGACTCCTTCCAGGAAGCACGACGCCGCACCTCTTCGAGCAAATGGTAAAGCGCGGTGGAACGCTGACGTCGTTGACCGAGGTCCTTCTCGGCCTGTCACGTCTCTGGCCCACCTTGCTGCAGATGCGTATGAGGCAGCGACTGCGCGGGCAAGGAGTTCCGCCGCGTGCGATCGTAACTCCTTATGGAGACGGCCTACTGTTCGCGGCCGTGGAGAAGGTATCGGGAATGCCAGGCAGCGGCACGACCGCGGTGACCGTTGTACGGGGGGGCGGTGTCAATCATAGGGACTTGACGGACTGGTACGCACGGGATGGCGAGCGTGTTAATGTCGAGACGAAAACCTTCGTCGGCGCGGCGCAGCTGAAGCCGAAGCAAATCGAGGTTCGGGATCGCCTACGCGACTTCGAGCGTGAGTACCAAGACGTGATCGCGGACGGTGACTGGCGCTGGCGCATCGGGCTGGGTCAGCCGGATGCGGCAGTAACCGCCGTTGCCGCCGCGTATATGTTAGTAACGCCACCGCTGGAGCGTCGGGAATCGGCTTTTGACGCATTGGAGGCGATCGTTGAAAGCGCGTGTTGGATCGATGAGGCGATCAAAAACGAGGCCAATCAGCGCCGTAACAAGGGTGATAATTCTCCGTCGTCTCCGACGAAGTAGCCTTTTGCGAGGCGAGGTGGCATGGTCCTAAGAGCTTGAAGCCGGCCTGTCCTTAAACGTCTGCGCGTATCGGAGCTGCAGTCCGCGCAGCGGCTCTGCGACGTCCTCTGTCAGCACCGGCAGTCAGTCAGCCAGAATGAGCGCGATGGCGCGACCGTATTCTAACGCCGCGTTGAGCGCTCCGAAGATCTGTAGCGAGTTGCCGAGGTAAATGCTTCCCTGATCGAACCTCTTCGTAAGCGTAGTTTGGAGGCCGCAGATTATGCTGCTTGCGCAATCGGCTGATCTGCCGGCTGCATCCAGTTCCAGGGCATGAGTTCATCCCAGCGGCTGGCTGGCCAATCGCCCGCGACCCTGGCGATAACGTCGGCGATATAGGCCTGCGGGTCGACGCCGTTCGCCTTGCAGGTCTGGAGGACGGTGTAGATTGCGGCGGCCCGCTCGCCACCTGCGCGCGAGCCGGCGAACAGCCAGTTGCGGCGTCCGACCGCTACACCGCGCAGTGCGCGCTTCGCGATGTTGTTGTCGATCTCGAGGCGACCATCCCCCAGGAAGCGCGACAGCGCCGGCCAGCGTTTGGTGCCATAGGCGATGGCCCGGGCCATGTCGGACTTGGGTGATAGACGGCGCAGGGCCGCGTCGAGCACCGCGCGCAGTTCATCGACCAGCCGCCGGCTTTTCTCCTGCCGGGTTCGGTGTCGCACGTCGGGCGGCTGGCCGCGGACCTTGGCCTCGACAGCGTAAAGGGTGCCGATCCGCTCGAGGATGTCGGTGGTCAGCGGCGTGGGTGACCGCTCGTGGAGATCGAAGACCTTGCGCCGAAAATGTGCCCAGCACCCAACTTCGGTGCCGCCGCTGCGGTAGAGTCCGTCATAGCCGGCATAGGCATCGGCCTGGAGAAAACCATGAAACCCGGCGAGGTGGGCCAGCGGATGCGCGGCGGTGCGGTCGGGCGTGAAGCGATACCATGTTGCGCGCGGTGCCGTGCTGCCGGATGCCCGGTCGTCGGCGGCATAGACCCATAGCCGCCCAGTGGCGGTCTTGCCCCTGCCGGGGTCGAGTACCGGCACCGGCGTGTCGTCGGCATGGATCTTGTCGGCCTTGAGCACCTCGTCGCGGATACGGCTGACGATGGGGTCGAGGAGCGCGGCGGCCTGTCCCGTCCAGCTCGGTAGTGTCGAGCGGTCGATATCGAGACCCTGCGCGGCCATCATCTCGGCCTGGCGGTAGAGCGGCAGATGGTGGCCGAACTTCGAAACGACGATGTGCGCCAGCGTCGCGAAGGTCGCCTTGCCGCGCGCAATGGCGCTGACCGGTGCGGGAGCCTGGACTAATTTTCTCGCACACCCGGCAGCTGTATTTGGGACGGACGTTGCGCACGACCCGCCAGCGCACCGGCACGATGTCGAGCATCTCGTGTGCGTCCGAGCCGAGCGCGCGCAATGCACCGCCACAGTCCGGGCAGGTGCAGGCACCCGACGCCGGCTCATGGACGACCTCCTCGCGCGGCAGATGTCCGGGCAGACTGCGGACGGGCACCGGCCGAACCGCCACGCCAGGGTCAACCATCTCAGGCCCAGGCGCATCGCGCTCGGTCTCGAGTTCCTCCAGCGCGAGTTCGAGCTGCTCGATGTCGCGCCCCAGCTTTTCGGACGACGCGCCGAACTGCATCCGCCGCAGCCGCGCGATCTGTCCGCGCAGGGTATCGATGAGCAGGTCGCGGGCTGCCAGCGCGGCATTGGCCCGGGCAAGCGAGGCCTCCAGCGCGGCAATCCGCGCGGTCGCATCAGCAGGAGAAACGGGCGCTTCCGACACCCCGTTTCCATAGCAGATTGCAGGTCGGTGAGCGAGGGAAAGTGGCGCAAAACCGCCGTTCCTACCCCGCCAGCGTCGGTGTGAAGGTTCGCTCGGGACGCCGCCAGTCGATGCCCTCCAGCAGCATCGACAATTGCGCCGGCGTCAGCACCACCGTGCCCGTCGCGGTCACCGGCCAGACGAAGCGGCCACGGTCCAGGCGCTTGGAAAACAGACACAGACCCTGCCCATCGAACCACAGCAGCTTGACCAGATGCCCCCGCTTGCCGCGGAACGCGAACAGCGCACCCGAATGCGGGTTCTGCGCCAGCACCTGCTGCACCAGCACCGCCAGGCCATCGAAACCCTTGCGCATGTCGGTCACCCCGCACGCAAGGAACACCCGCGTCGGTAGTGGCACAGGGTTCACCGCAGCACCGACAAAACCCGTGCAAGCGCATCTGCATCCACGCCTGCGTCGACACTCACCCGCACGCCGCCCGGCAACTTGATCTGGATGAGCCCCGATGGACATGGCGCCGGCTGTGGCGCTGGCGGCGTCAGTTCCGCCACCTGCACCTCGGCAAATACCGGCAGCGACGGCATCGCCCCGGCCAGCTTGCCTTCGCGCAGCTGCTTGCGCCACGTGTAGATCAGGCGTAAGCGTGGCGTGAGGACCGCAGTTTATGCGGCTTGGGCTGTTGGCTGATCTGTCTGGGGCACCCAGTTCCACGGCATCAGCTCGTCCCAGCGGGTGGCGGGCCAGTCGCCGGCGACCCTGGCGATGACATCGGCGATATAGGCGAT